>NZ_JAKUFV010000006.1:0-207612 GCF_022663595.1 Bacillus cereus group sp. BfR-BA-01360 | reverse complement strand
GCCTAATCAATAACTAACCGTTAGGTTGGTGTTCTTAGGAATCTCCCACTTCAAACAGCTCGTAAGAGTGTTAAGTGGGGGTAGTTCAAAAGAAATAAAATGAATAGCGAAGGAACTATATGTCGAAAACATGGATAATGATTGGAATTGTCGTATCCATTATCGGTATCCTATTTTTAGTGAATCTCAATGTTTTTATGGAGGAAAATCTTCTTTAGCTACCAGTGCACTTAAAGAAGCAGATCGCTTTGTAATCTATCATTTGAAAGCGCACTATGGTAAAAAAATGAAGGGAAGTTGGAGTGAAGTCAGACCCGATTTGAGTCAACTTAAACAGTCCCCGGAAAATCTTGTTGATATATAAATGATAAGCAACATTTAGAAAGAGATACAGGTGACGGAATGTGGAGTATGAATTGTGAGGCAAATCATACGATGCTTCACTCGGACAAAGGGGTATATAGAGATAGAGGTGGAAGAGATGAAAATAGCAGTTGGATCGAAAAATCAAACAAAAGTAGGAGCAGTAGAGGAAGTATGGAAAGATGCGGACATTATCGCCATTTCTGTTCCGTCGGGAGTAGCATCGCAGCCTTTTTCTGATGAGGAAACGATGCAAGGAGCAATGAATAGAGCGAAGCGAGCAGTAGAGGAAACCAAAGCAGATATTGGCTTTGGATTAGAAGGTGGCGTAATGAAAACGAAGCATGGATTGTTTTTATGTAACTGGGGTGCTTTAGCAACGAGTACGGGGAAAATGTTTGTTGCAGGAGGTGCTCGGGTTAAGCTGCCAGATGATTTCCTTGATCCTCTTGAAGCGGGAAAAGAGTTAAGTGAAGTTATGGAAGAATTTGTTAAGCGAAAAGATATTCGAAGCCATGAAGGAGCAATCGGAATTTTTACAGATCATTATGTGGATCGTACAGCGCTATTTGTTCATGTTGTAAAGCTATTAATTGGACAATATAAGTATAATGAAAAGCAAGCATAAACCTTGCACAGCACACGATGTATGGTAGTATAAAAGAAAGATTATAGTATGAAACGATGCACTTCGTTAGAGGAGGAAATATAGATGAAGACTTTAGAAAGTATGGAGCAATTTCAAGAGTTAAAAAATGAGGAAAACGTTATTTTTATGTTCTCAGCAGATTGGTGTCCAGACTGCCGTTTTATTGATCCATTTATGCCAGAGGTAGAAGAGACATACAGTAACTTTTCATTTTATTATGTAGATCGTGATGAATTTATCGATCTTTGCGTGAAATTAGATGTATTTGGCATTCCAAGCTTTGTAGCGTACAATAAAGGCGAAGAGATTGGTCGCTATGTGAACAAAGAGCGAAAAACACAAGAGCAAATCGAAGCGTTTATTGAAGGGTTAAAATAAAGCAATCTGTTAATAAAATTGTGAAATAACCTCTACCTTCGCGGGGAGGTTATTTTTTTGGAAGGGAGGAAAGCGAAATGAAAATGACAAATAAGAAGATGAAAAAAGAGTTAATGGAAAGGTTAGCTCGCCCAGAGTGGGAATTTCATTATGATAGTGAAAAAGATGTGCTAAGAATTGAGCAAAAAGATACGAAAAAAGGGATTAACGTTTCACTTCCAGGAGTTGTCGCAAAATGGGAAGTGAAAAAAGAAGCTGCAATTGAAGATGTTGTATATTACGTAACAGAAGCGTTGCTTGCTATGCATAAAGAAGAAAATCAATCAGGGAAAATATTTCCGGTTATTCGGTCCACTTCTTTCCCGAAAGAAGCGGAAGAAGGAAATCCATTTATTATGACAGAACATACAGCAGAAACACGCATTTATTACGCATTAGATTCCAATAAAACATACCGTTTAATAGATGAACGTTTGTTACAAAAATTAGGGTTAACAGAACAGCAAGTGCGTGAAATGGCATTATTTAATGTTCGTTCATTAAATTATGAGTTTAAACAAGATCAAGTAGCTGGAAACACATTTTATTTCTTGAACACAAATGATGGTTATGATGCGAGTCGTATTTTAAATGAATCGCTGTTACAATCTATGCGTGAAAAAATTTCAGGCGATATGGTAGTGGCTGTTCCGCATCAAGATGTGTTAATTATTGCTGATATCATGAACGAAATCGGTTATGATATTATTGCACAAATGACAATGAAATTTTTTGCTGAAGGTCATGTTCCAATTACATCGCTTTCATTTATATATGAAGATGGTGAGTTTGAACCAATCTTTATTTTAGCGAAAAATCGGAAGAAGACGAATGGAAAAGAGAAAGGATGAACAAAGTGAACGTTTTTTACAACCATGAAGGAATTGGAGATACATTAATTGTTGCCTTGCAAGATATTGCTTTAGAGAACCGCACATTTGATCGCAAAGGAGATGTGGCGCGTATTTATGATCGTGAAAGCAATGTGACAGCAGGATTTAACATCTTTGGTGTCTCTTCTTATATGGAAATAAAAGAAACAGGGAATATTACTTTAACAAAAGAACTTGTTAAAAAAATTAACGAAATTTTAGCGAAGAACGGTTTTGAAGAAAGAGTAGAAGCAGATTTTTCACCAAAATTTGTTGTTGGTTATGTAGCAGAAAAAGAAAAACATCCAAATGCTGATAAATTAAGTATTTGTAAAGTTGAAGTTGGCACAGAAACATTACAAATTGTATGTGGTGCACCAAACGTTGAGGCAGGACAAAAAGTAGTTGTTGCGAAAATTGGTGCCGTTATGCCAAGTGGCATGCTAATTAAACCAGCTGAATTACGCGGAATTCCATCTGCTGGTATGCTTTGCTCTGCTCGTGAGTTAGAACTACCAGATGCACCACAGGAAAAAGGAATTCTTGTATTAGAAGATAGCTATGAGATTGGACAAGAATTCAAGTTTTAATTGAGTGTAAAAAAGGAGTCTATCGCCTGTATATAGTAGGTGATAGACTCCTTTTCCTATTTATAAGAAGTTATCGGCGATGCAGCCCTACTTATCGGCGAAGTCTCCCCATTTATCGGCGCAAGTTGAAAGATATCGGCGATTCGACACGGAATATCGATTTACCAACAAATTACGACATATACAACTTCTCATGAATATAAATCAATCGTTTTCAGCAGTGGCCTTATTTTGCTGAAATGTCGCTATATTGTCACGCTTTCCTTTATAAAGTATATTGTATTGTGAAACCAAATTAGTTAAAATTTAGAAAAACAAAAGGGGTTAGCGTACATGATGCAACAACAGAAAATAAAAGAACTTCTTGAGAGAATTGAAGTTACAAAAAAACATGATGTTGAAATCGATTCCTACGAAATCTATTTGTTTCATAAAGACGAAATAGAAAAAGGACAAATTGGTTATCGATATGATAAAAATAATCATTCGCTTATAGGTGAGAATGAAGGGGAATGGAAAGAGAGCTGGATTGTTATCGGCTATGAAACAGATATGGGGGATCCTATTTTTGTAGATACTGATAATGCGTTGTATCCAATTTATACAGCAAACAAGGGGAGGGAAATATGGGAACCAGTCTGTATAGCTGATAGTATAAATGAAATTATCAATCAACTTCAAGATAAATAAAGTACAAAAGAATATAGAGCGTAAGCGACAAGCGGCAGTCTATTTATATAAGACTGCTATTTTTTTAAAGTTTACAAAAGGTTTGGAATATGACTTGTCATATAAATGGGCGTAATTTTACCTGCACTTTTTGCTGAATGCTGATACAATAAAGAATGTTACTATTTAGTAGAAAGAGTGGTAAGCATGTTAGATTGGATGAAAAAGCTGTTTAACAAAGAGGAACATCAGGAAGAAAAAACAGCAGTGTTTAAAGAAGTATCGAAAAGAACTGAAAGTCAGCCCCAAATTCCTCGTGTAAACCACTACACTGAAGAAAGAGAAGCACAAATGGCAAGCCGAAATCAAGGTGTGAAATGCCGTTTTCCTTTAATACCAGATGGTGGATTGGATCAAGAGGATGTAGAAGCGCCGTCAAGTTTTGAAGTGCAACCTATTCATAGAACTGTTAAAGCGGAAAGACATCGGCAAAGATATGTAGAGCAAAAAACAACTTCTACATATACAGAATCAAAATTTGTGCATCAATCAGAAGAAGTGCCAGAGCCGTTTGTTCAACCAACATCTGTACCAGCACAAGAAAATAATCGAAGACCATTTCGTCCAACAGAAATCATCTCTCCTATTTATGGATATCATCGTCCTTCAGTAGAAAAAAAGATTGTACAAGAGGAAGAAAAAGAGAGAGAAGACCTTGAAATATCTGTTGAGGGGAAATCAGTTGTTGATGCTTGGTTAGAGAAGAAGGGATATACATTCTCCTATTTTTCCGAAGAACAAGTAGTACGCGATTTTCCTAAAGAAGAGGGAACAGTAGCGGATAATCAAGAGGCAAGTAAACAAGAAGGAAAATCAGTTGTTGATGAGTGGTTAGAGAAAAACAGCTATGAAATAGAACGTCAAGCTTCTTTATTGGAAGAAAATTCAGATGACTTAATAGAACAGCAAACAGATGACTTTGAGTCAGAGCAACAAGTAGTGGCATTATCGGAGGATTATCGAAAAGCTCTGCAATCAGAGGCTATAGATACGAAAAACATAGAAGAACAAGTTGAGAAAAAAGCTGCTGAAGAGGCGGTAATTATAAAGTCGGAAGAAGCACTTGTAGAAACGATTGTGATTGAAACAGAAGATTCTTCAGAAGAAGTTTCATCTTCAGAACCTACACAAATAGTTACAATTGCGGAAGCAGAAATAGAAGCAGAAATAGAAGCAGAAGCAGAAGCAGAAGAAGTGGAAACAGAAATAGAAGCAGAAGCGGAAGAAGAAGTGGAAGCAGAAATAGAAGCAGAAGCGGAAGAAGAAGTGGAAGCAGAAATAGAAGTAGAAGCAAAAGAAGAAGCGGAAGCAGAAATGGAAGCAGAAGTGGAAATAGAAACAAAAGATGTGGAGCAATTACAAGAAGAATCTAAGGAAATAGAAAGTACCACTGAATACGTTGCCCAGCAGGAAGTAATGGAGTTTCAAGAGGATAAGAAACAAATTGCGTTAACTTCAGAAAGCCTTGAACAGACGAAAAAAGATGTTCAAAGCTTTGCGAACACCTTAATTGAAGAAAAAGAAGGCACTCAGTCTGTTGTGCAAACAGAAGAACCAAAACGTGAGAAAAAACGGCATATACCATTTAATGTTGTTATGTTAAAACAAGATAGAAGAAAACTAATGGAAAAGCGTATAGCAAGAATGAATGCAGTACAACAAGCAGAAGAAGTACAGGTCGAAGAGAAGCCAGTCCAACAAGTAGAAGAAAAAGCACAAGGAACTGAGCAATCTGTGCAACAAATGAAGGATTCTACAGCAAATTCTAGTGAAAAAGAGTATGTTATAGCGAAAAGAGAAAATGATGTTCGTAACGTATTGCAAACACCTCCGGAATACATGATGCCGCCATTAACATTGCTCACGATTCCGACGCAAACAACATTAGATAATACGGAATGGTTAGACGAACAAAAACAATTGCTAGATATGACGTTTAATAATTTCCATGTTGGGGCACATGTTATCAATGTTTCACAAGGACCAGCGGTAACCCGTTTTGAAGTACAGCCTGACCCGGGTGTGAAAGTAAATAAAATCACAAATTTAAGTGATGATATTAAGTTAAGTTTGGCTACAAAAGATATTCGGATCGAAGCGCCAATCCCAGGAAAAAGTGCGATTGGGATTGAAGTTCCAAACAAAGAAAGTAAGCCAGTCTTTTTAAGAGAAATCTTAAGAAGTCCAGTATTTACAAAGAGTGAGTCACCGCTTACGGTTGCACTAGGGCTTGATATTTCGGGGGCACCAATTGTAACAGATATTAGAAAGATGCCTCATGGATTAATTGCCGGTGCAACAGGGTCTGGGAAAAGTGTTTGTATTAATGCGATTTTAACGAGTATTTTATATAAGGCGAAACCTCATGAAGTGAAGCTCATGTTAATTGATCCAAAAATGGTCGAACTTGCACCATATAACTCTGTTCCGCATCTTGTAGCCCCTGTTATTACAGATGTAAAAGCTGCTACAGCGGCATTAAAATGGGCGGTTGATGAGATGGAACGACGCTATGAGCTGTTTGCACATGCGGGAGCTCGCGATTTAACTCGGTATAATACAATCGTAAGTGAAAGAGAAATTCCAGGTGAAACATTGCCATATATTGTTATTGTTATTGATGAGTTAGCAGACTTAATGATGGTGGCTCCTGGTGACGTAGAGGAAGCGATTTGTCGTATCGCTCAAAAAGCACGTGCTTGCGGTATTCATTTATTAGTTGCTACGCAGCGTCCATCTGTAGATGTTATTACGGGATTAATTAAATCTAATATTCCAACGCGCATTGCGTTTACTGTATCATCTCAAGTTGATTCTCGTACGATTATTGATATTGGAGGAGCAGAAAAATTACTAGGACGCGGTGATATGCTATTTTTAGGAAATGGTACATCTAAGCCAGTACGTGTGCAAGGTGTGTACGTATCAGATGATGAAATTGAAAAAACAGTTGAACATGTGAAAAAACAAATGAAACCAAATTACTTATTTAAGCAAGAAGATTTATTAGCGAAAACAGAACAACATGAAGTGGAAGACGAATTATTTTTTGATGCATGTCAATTTGTTGTAGAACAAGGGGGAGCTTCTACATCTTCTGTACAGAGAAAATTCCGTATCGGCTATAATCGTGCAGCACGTCTTATTGAAGAGATGGAGGCGCAAGGGATTATATCTGAAGCAAAAGGAACGAAACCGAGAGATGTCCTAATTTCAGAGGATGAATTTGCTGCTATGCAGGAAATTCATGTATAGGAAGCGGTTTTGCTGTATACTAAGAGAAAATGTTGGATAGTAAAGTAGGGAGTAAAACGACATGAAAGAAATCGAATTAAAATTAAAAGGTGAAATTAATCGATTAACAAATAAAACATTTAAATTTGATGAACGAGTTGGAGAAGGATGGTTCTCTGCTGTTTACTTTTTAAAGACTCGTGATATTATTCAAGAATTTCGTCCGAAAAGTGTTGTAACCATGCAGTTTTTTCAAAAAGAGAATGCAGTGCTTTGCGGAACAGATGAGGTAATTGCATTGTTACAAACATTTGCGACACATCCAGAAGAGTTAGAAATTCATTCTTTAAAGGATGGAGACAAAATTAAGCCGTTTGAAACAGTTTTGACAATCACAGGACCTTATGAGTATTTTGGATTTTTAGAAGGTGTAATCGATGGGATTTTAGCCCGACGTACATCTGTAGCAACAAATGTATATAATGTTGTACAAGCTGCTCGTAGCGGTCAAAAAGAAAAACCTGTTATTTTTATGGGGGATCGTGATGATCATTACACACAGCAAGCTGGTGATGGATACGCAGCATACATCGGTGGTATGAGTGCACAGGCAACGCATGCAATGAATGAATGGTGGGGCAAAAGTGGAATGGGGACAATGCCGCATGCATTAATCCAAATGTTTAATGGAGATGTTGTTGAAGCTGCCAGAGCCTATCATAAAAAGTTTCCAGAAGATGATCTCGTTGTACTAATTGACTATAACAATGATGTAATTACAGATGGTCTTCGTGTTGCACGTGAATTCGGTTCAGAATTAAAAGGTGTACGTATTGATACATCACGTACAATGATTGATCAATATTTTATCCGTAATCCAGAGGTACTTGGAACATTTGACCCACGTGGTGTAAATCCATCGCTTGTTTTTGCACTGCGGAAGGCGCTTGATGAGGAAGGGTTCCAACATGTAGATATTGTTGTAACTGGCGGATTTGATGAGAAACGTATTCGTGAATTTGAAGCGCAAAATGTTCCTGTAGACCTATACGGAGTGGGCAGTAGCTTACTGAAAATAAATATCGGCTTTACTGGCGATAATGTGGAATTAAATGGAAAGCCGGAAGCGAAAGCTGGGCGTAAATACCGTCCGAATCCGCGTCTTGAGCGCGTTCAATTAGAAAAAAAGAAGAGAAATAAAAAAGAAAAACTGATAGGTGATTGACCCTATCAGTTTTTCTGTTATCATAGTATAACGGCTTGTTTTTTGCTATAATAGTTTTGTTATGGACATAAAACGAAGCACGTATGCATTTGATTAATGAGAGCTAAAAAAGGTTCGCTTTATCGGAAATGTATGATGATTACCAAAATAAGAAAAGATTCATATACTGTCTTATAGATAGGCCGTTGTATTAGTTCGAAATGTTGGAGGTTCTTTAAGATGACAGTTTACCATTTTGTAGGAATTAAAGGAACAGGAATGAGTTCATTAGCACAAATTCTTCATGACATGAAGAATACTGTTCAAGGTTCTGATTATGAAAAGCGTTTCTTCACACAAGTAGCATTGGAAAAGCGTGGTATTTCAATCCTTCCTTTTGATAAAAACAATATTAAAGAAGGACAAGTGATTATTGCAGGAAATGCATTTCCTGATACGCATGAAGAAATTATGGCAGCGAAAGAATTAAATATTCCAGTCCATCGTTACCATCACTTTTTAGGAAACCTTATGAGTCAGTATACAAGTGTTGCTGTAACAGGTGCGCATGGAAAAACATCAACAACAGGTTTGTTAGCCCATGTCATGCAAGGTGCTAACCCGACATCTTATCTGATTGGCGATGGAACGGGACATGGGGTAGAAAATAGTAAGTATTTTGCGTTTGAAGCTTGTGAATATCGTCGTCATTTCTTGTCTTACTATCCAGACTATGCAATTATGACAAATATTGACTTTGATCATCCGGATTATTTTGCAGACATTAATGATGTATTTCATGCATTCCAAGAGATGGCACTTCAAGTGAAAAAGGGAATTATTGCATGTGGTGATGATGAAGAACTTCAAAAAATTCAAGCGAAAGTACCTGTTATTTTCTATGGATTTGGTGAAGATAATGATTTCCAAGCTCGTAACATTCAAAAGAGAACAGACGGTACTGTATTTGACGTATTCGTTCGTAATACGTATTATGAAACATTTAAAATTACAGGATACGGAAATCATAGCGTATTAAATGCATTAGCAGTAATAGCGCTTTGCCATTATGAAAATATCGATGTCGAAGTTGTGAAACATCAATTAACAACATTTGAAGGCGTAAAACGTCGCTTTAATGAAAAAACGGTGAGAGACCAAGTCATTATTGATGATTATGCACATCATCCGACAGAAATTAATGCAACGATTGAAGCGGCTCATCAAAAGTATCCAGAGCGTGAAATTATCGCTATCTTCCAGCCGCATACATTTTCACGTACAGAGACGTTTTTAGATGAGTTTGCAGAAAGCCTAAGTAAAGCTGATCAAGTCTATTTATGTGACATTTTTGGATCAGCACGTGAAAACAAAGGTGAATTAACAATTGAAGATTTGCAAAAACGCATTGATGGTGCAGAATTAATTACAGATACAACAACAGATATACTGAAAAAACATAAAAACGGCGTTCTTATTTTTATGGGCGCAGGCGACATTCAAAAATTCGAAGCAGCTTATATAAAAGAAGTGCAAGTTGCTGAGAAGTAAAAAAAAGACGCATAGCGGTGGCTATGCGTCTTTTTTAGTGCGTGATTTGTAGTATATGTGGTGTCGAAAGATGTTGGGAAGCCGATATCTCCTGTCAAAATGCTGATATGTTGAGGGGGATTTTTTAACAATAGATGTTAGAATAATAAGAAAAAAAGGGGTGTAAATATGTTCACACTCCGAGTAGATGACGAAATTGAACTACAATTATTAGAGAAGCATCATAAAGAAGAGTTATATCAATTAATAAATCAAAACCGTAATCATTTAAGAAGATGGCTTCCTTGGGTAGATGGCACGAAATCGGCTGATGCGTATGATGACATTTTTCCGAGGTGGTTAAAGAAATTTGCAGAGGGAGGTGGTTTTGAAAGTGGTATACGTTATAAAGGAAAGCTTGTTGGGATGGTAAGCATTCATCCAGTGAGCTGGGAGAAGAAAGCGGCGAGTCTTGGGTATTACCTTGCAGAAGAGGCAGAGGGGAAAGGGATTATAACGAGAAGTGTAAAAGCGGTACTTCGCTATGGCTTTGAAGATTTAAAACTAAATAAAATGGAAATTCATTGTGGAGTACAAAATAAGAAAAACCGTGCGGTTCCGGAACGACTTGGGTTTCGATTAGATGGTATTTTACGAGAGGAAGAATGGTTGTATGACCATTTTCATGATATAGCAGTCTATAGCTTGTTAGCTTCAGAGTGGAAGAAAATCCGATGAGGAATTTGTATTACTAGAAAGTTTTATAGGTTAAACTGTAAAATATGGTATTATTTAGTTAGGGGCGATGGTATGGAAATTTCTATTCAAAGAAGCAAACTGATTATGATTGTTGTCATTCTAATGTTCATTATTATGGTTGTTTATCCCATTATGCTGTTTGTGATGAATAAAGAGAATTGGGGGACAGCATTAATTGGAATGGGAATTTGTTTTATTGTCAATGTTCCGCTCGTCTGGGAAGTCTTTATAAAAAAACATATTGTGAAAAATGGTGTACTGAAGTATGGGATATTGAATGATGATATTGTGTTATCAGATGTAAGAGTGGTACGCCAAGTTGGGAAATCTCTTGAAATTACAACGAATCAATATAAAGTACATATGATTGCAATGCCAACAGATATGAATCAGTTATTAGCATTGATTGAGAAAGAGAATCCACAGGTGAAAATAGAGATGAATTGAAAAAAACGCTCGGAATGATATCCGAGCGTTTTTTAATGCTATTTTAAGTTCTCTGGGTTTAACGCTTCTAATTCAGGTACAACGAAACGACCATCTTTACGAATTAATACGTCGTCAAAGTAAATTTCACCGCCGCCGTATTCTGGACGCTGAATGCATACTAAATCCCAATGGATGTTAGAGTTGTTCCCGTTCCATGCATCATCATATGCTTGTCCAGGTGTGAAATGGAAGCTACCGTCGATTTTTTCATCAAATAGAATGTCACCCATTGGATGAAGGATGTATGGGTTTACGCCGATTGCAAATTCGCCAACGTAACGTGCACCTTCATCTGTATCGAAAATTTTATTAATGCGATCTGTATCATTTGCAGTTGCTTCAATAATTTTTCCATCCTTAAATTTCAGCTGTACGTTTTCGAATGTATAACCATTATATGGTGATGGTGTGTTATAAGAGATTGTACCATTAACAGAATTGCGAACTGGTGCAGAGTATACTTCGCCATCCGGAATATTTAAATGACCAGAGCATTTAATAGCTGGAATGTCTTTAATAGAGAATGTTAAATCAGTTCCAGGACCAGTTAAGCGAACTTTATCTGTTTTGTTCATCAGTTCAACAAGGCTATCCATCGCTTTGTCCATTTTACCGTAATCTAAGTTACATACTTCGAAGTAGAAGTCTTCAAACGCTTCTGTACTCATTTTTGCAAGTTGCGCCATAGACGCATTTGGGTAGCGCAGAACAACCCAGCGTGTTTTTGGAACGCGGATATCTCTATGAACTTTCTTACCAACTGTTTGACCGTGGATTTTCATTCGTTCACTTGGAACGTCAGCTTGTTCATTAATGTTATCGCCAGAGCGAAGACCGATATAAGCGTCCATATCTTTCATTACGCTTGCTTCATATGCTGCAATTTGTTCGAAATGTTCTTCTGTAGCACCCATTAATAAAGAGCGATCTACCGCGTGATCTTTTAAAGAGACAAATGGAAACCCGCCAGCTGCATATGCTTCTTTTACAAGTGCAGTTACAAGTTCTCTTTGCAAGCCAAAGTTTTCAATTAATACTTTTTCGCCTTTTTGTAAGCGAATCGAGTAGTTAATTAAATTGTATGCTAATTTTTCAATACGTGGATCTTTCATATGTAAAGCCTCCCCTAATGAATTATGTATACATTGTTATTGTACCCTACTTGCTGGAATTTGTTTAATAGTTTATGTTACAGTTGACATATAAATAAGAAAATTCGAACGAAATTGTAAGGGTTAGAATGAAACGGAAAATGATTGTATAATAGGAGAAAGTATGAAAAAGATAAAGGAAGTGATGAGATGCAAGTTCTTTTATACGTAAGTGCAGCTATTATCGCAGTAGCATTTGCTGTATTGGTAATTTATGCATGTAGAACGTTATTATCATTACAGAAAACGCTAGAAAATGTTGCGAGTACACTAGAGGGATTAGAAAAGCAAATGCAAGGAATAAGCGTAGAAACAGAGCAGTTATTACATAAAACAAATGCATTAGCTGATGATATTCAACAAAAGTCACAATCATTAAATAAAGTAGTAGAAGGCGTAGATGGAATTGGAACGACAATTCATTCTTTAAATACGAAACTTCGTAATGTATCAAATTCAGTTACAAATGAAATTGAAAATAATGCAGATAAAGTTGCTCAAGTTGTTCAATGGAGCAGTGCAGCGATTGAAGTGTACAATCATTTCCGTGCTACCCGACATGAGAAAAAAAGAGAAAAAGAAGAGAGAAAGTTAGAGAAGGTAGAAAAGAAAGAAAAGCGTTCGAGACTGCCGATCCGTATGAAAGGTGAGTAAAATGAGCATGAAAAAAATCGAAACAATAGAAGAGTTTGAAGCATTAGTAGAAACAGCGGAACCATACATTTTGTTTAAACATAGTACAACATGCCCAATTAGCCAAGGAGCATATACGGAATTTCAAGCTTATTGTAAGGAGAACGATGAAACTGCCGCATATTACTTATACATACAGGATGCACGAGATGTTTCCAATCGCATTGCTGAACATTTTGGGATTACACATGAATCACCACAAGTGTTATACATAAAAGATGGTATGGCGGTATGGCATACATCGCATTGGAATATTAAAAAAGAAGTACTGAAAGAGAACGTCAAGTAAGAAGTGAGTGAAGAGGCTCGCTTCTTTCTTTTTTGAAAAAAATCATTATAATTTTCTTAGATTGAGTTTTTAGAGATTGTATATACGGAACTAATAAATGAGGGAACGATTCCAAATGCCAATGTATATCATGTGACAACCTGACGTCTATTCGTTATAATAAGTTAGCTTAAACGTGATAATAAGATAATGAAACCAATATATAAATATACAACTGAGAAAGAGGTGGCTTCCTATGGCATCACAAGAATTAGATCGTTTACGTTCTCAAATTGATGAAATAAATATGCAAATGTTAGAGCTTTTAAATGAAAGGGGCCGTCTTGTTCAAGAAGTCGGTAAAGTAAAAGAAGAGCAAGGGATTATGAAATTTGATCCTGTACGTGAAAGAAATATGCTCGATTTAATTGCACAACATAATAATGGCCCGTTTGAAACATCAACACTTCAACATATTTTTAAACAAATTTTTCAGATGAGCTTAGAGTTACAAGAAGATGATCATCGCAAGGCGCTTCTTGTTTCTCGTAAGAAAAAGCCAGAGGATACAATTGTTACGATTAAAGGTGAGAGAATTGGTGATGGGAATCCGCACTTTATTATGGGACCATGTGCTGTAGAGAGTTATGAACAAGTGCGTCAAGTAGCGGAAGCGATAAAGGAACAAGGATTAAAATTAATGCGCGGTGGTGCATTTAAACCTCGTACATCTCCTTACGATTTCCAAGGTCTTGGTTTAGAGGGATTACAAATTTTGCGACAAGTTGCCGATGAATATGATTTAGCTGTCATTAGCGAAATTTTAAATCCAAACGATATGGAAATGGCTCTTGATTATGTAGATGTAATTCAAATTGGGGCTCGCAATATGCAAAACTTTGAACTATTAAAAGCTGCCGGTGCTGTAAAGAAACCAGTATTATTAAAACGAGGTTTATCAGCTACTATTGAAGAATTTATTTATGCCGCAGAATATATTATGGCACAAGGGAATGGAGATATTATTTTATGTGAACGAGGCATTCGAACGTATGAGAAGGCAACTCGTAACACGCTAGATATTTCCGCTGTGCCGATTTTGAAGAAGGAGACACATTTACCTGTTGTAGTAGATGTAACGCATTCTACAGGGCGCCGTGACCTTCTATTACCAACTGCAAAAGCAGCAATGGCAATCGGTGCTGATGCTGTTATGGCTGAAGTGCATCCGGATCCAGCTGTTGCATTATCGGATTCAGCACAGCAAATGGATATTCCGGAGTTTAATGAGTTTATGAAAGAACTAAAAGCGTTTCGTGGTAGATCGTAAGGAATGTTTGTCTATGCGATATTTCTCGCATAGACTTTTTGCAGAAAATGTCCTTTTTCACATGAAAAATACGAAAATACGAGAAAAGAAGCGAATTTTTTCAGAACTTTTGCGGGAACATATTGTATGAGTCTGCAATTTTATCGTATCATTAGTAAAAGGACTCGGGACGATTGGTGGCATCTTCAAATAGAGTTGATGTCTTTTTTTCATTCAAGTGAACCGATACATAAAAATAGATAACATAGATAGAAGGAGTGTGCGAAAAGATGAACGTAACAATCTATGATGTAGCGCGTGAAGCGAATGTTTCAATGGCAACTGTATCACGTGTTGTAAACGGTAATCCAAATGTAAAGCCTACAACAAGAAAGAAAGTATTAGAAGCAATTGACCGCTTAGGATATCGTCCAAATGCGGTAGCGCGTGGTTTAGCAAGTAAAAAAACAACTACAGTAGGGGTTATTATTCCTGATATCTCCAATACATTCTATGCAGAACTTGCACGTGGGATTGAAGATATTGCAACAATGTACAAATATAATATTATTTTAAGTAACTCGGATCAAAATAAAGAAAAAGAGTTCCACTTATTAAATACAATGCTAGGTAAACAAGTAGATGGGATTGTATTCATGGGTGAGGATATTACAGATATTCATGTCGAAGAATTTAAAAAATCTCCAGTACCGATTGTATTAGCGGCATCATTTGATGAGAAGAATGAAACGCCATCAGTAAATATTGATTATACACAAGCAGCTTATGATGCAATAAAGTATTTCTTAGAAAAAGGTCATAAGCGAATTGGTTTCGTATCAGGTCCTTTCGTTGATAAGGCAGGAAGCGCAAAGAAATTACAAGGGTATAAAAAAGCTTTAGAGGAAACTGGTATTTCATATGATGAAAAACTTGTAATTGATGGAGATTACACATATGATTCAGGTTTAGAAGCATTTGAAAAACTTTGGGCACTTGATCAAAAACCAACAGCAATTTTCGTGTCTTCCGATGAAATGGCATTAGGTGTCATCCATGCAGCACAAGACGCTGGCTTACGTGTACCAGAAGATGTAGAAGTGCTTGGATTTGACAATACACGCCTTGCATTAATGGTGCGCCCACAGCTTTCAACAGTCGTACAACCAATGTATGACATCGGTGCAGTAGCGATGCGTTTACTTACAAAATATATGAATAAAGAAAAAGTAGAAGATCATACAGTTATCTTACCTCATCGCATTCAATTTAGAAATTCGACGAAGTAAGGAAAAAAACTCACAGCGCGGCGCTGTGAGTTTTTTTGTTATCTCCGCCGATAAGGTGTCCGCCTTTAAACGAGAAGTTCAACTGAGAATAGTGAAACAGGAAAAAGGGGAACTTAAATTCAGCTTTAAAATACAAGAAATTAGGATGCTCTTTTATATGAATTTGGATTGTCTCATTTGAAGGAGAATATGGAAGAGACATGATAGGGTTCTCTGTATGATCTAGAATCAAAATTCCCTATAAATACACAATGTCATGTATAATAGA
Organism: Bacillus cereus group sp. BfR-BA-01360; assembly: GCF_022663595.1. Classification (NCBI taxonomy): domain Bacteria; kingdom Bacillati; phylum Bacillota; class Bacilli; order Caryophanales; family Bacillaceae; genus Bacillus; species Bacillus cereus group sp. BfR-BA-01360. The sequence continues at coordinate 191,798 of NZ_JAKUFV010000006.1, read as the reverse complement.
AAGAAAAGGCTTGTGAGGAGGGGAAGAGATGATCATTCTTTGGATTATTACGCTTTGTATGACTGCTTTTTTTGCTTATATGACGTTAAAACAAACTGGTTTAAAGCGATTTGTTCCAGGAAGTATTCTTGCCGGAATCGCCCTTATCACATATGTATCTTCTATTTTCATTGAACATGTTTCAGCGGAATGGAGTACAAACTTTGTATTTATCGGCATTACATTATTTGCTGGTAGTATGATGGTATTAATGGTTGCTGGTATTGTTTTTTTTATTCATATGAATTCTGAAACGTTATAAGATATAAAAAAAGCATGTCCCATATGGGCATGCCTTTTATCATTTTATTATGCTCGATCTTTAGAAGCATTTTGTTGTTTCAATAAATCGCGAATTTCGCCAAGAAGAACTTCTTCTTTGGTTGGTTCTGGTACTTCTTCTTTCTTTTCTTCTTCTTTTTTGAATGTTAACTTATTGAATAATTTAATGAATAAGAAGATTGAGAATGCAATGATTAAGAAATCAACAACAGTTTGAATAAATGCACCATATTTTACTACAGCTTTTCCAAATGTAAAGGAAAGTCCTGTGAAGTTTACTCCACCAAGTAGTAATCCAACTAATGGCATGATCACATCACTTACTAATGAAGAAACGATCTTACCAAACGCACCACCAATTACAACCCCGACAGCTAAATCCATGACGTTCCCTTTTAAAGCGAACTTTTTAAACTCATTCCACATACGTTATGCCCGTCCTCTCTAAATTTAATATGAAGATTATAATTCCTCACCATATTTTATAGAAGTTTATATTAGAAATAAAGAGGAAATGAGAATGAAAGTAAATTCAGAAAAGTGTATCCGTTTTATTCTATATTATCCAAATTATGTGATTTAAGTGTTTTAGAGCATAGTAACAGTTTTACTATTTATTACAATTTTAATTCTTTTAGATTGTTAATAACAAGTTTTGTATCAAACAATAAAAGAAAGGTTAATACTCTTGGGATAAAATGATGAATGGAATTTTCAAATCTATGTTATTTCATATTAATAAGAAATACTTGATGAGTAGGAATAAAGCTTTCTGCAAAGACATCCTCAGTCTTATGAAATTGTGAGTAATGATGTGTCATACAAAGGGGTTCTCCATTTCCTCTTGGAAAGGTTTCAAAAGTACCATGAAATATATGTACAAGCTATCAATTCCACATAAAATATTATCTTCTTTGAAAAAAGAATAGGAAAAAATCTCCTATTCTTTATGATCTAATACAATGATTTTTTTGTATTATTCCGAATGATTTCGAGAGATTTTGCGACAGTTAGTGCATTTTTTTCTTCAATTTCTGCTTTTCGAGGGATAGGATTGTACATGTTGTTAGGGTCTTCCCATGTGAGAGGAAGTTCAGTTTCAGCTTGTCCTTTCCACGCTTCAATCCATTCTGGAGGGAGATAACCTGAGATGTTTTGGATGTTGTTCATTGTGATCCATATGAGTGCCCATGCTCTTGGGACAACGCGCCACATGTCATAGCCACCGCCACCAACGGCAATCCAGCGCCCATCGCAATATTCATTTGCAATTTCATTAGCGAGTTTTGGAATTTCGCGATAAATTTCTATAGTTGCACAAAGGTGTGTAAGTGGATCATAATAATGTGCATCGGCGCCATTTTGCGTTACAATAATATCTGGTTTAAAATAAGCGGCGACTTCTTTTACAACAGTACGGTAAGACTGTAAAAAAGACTCATCTTCTGTAAAGGCATCGAGTGGAACATTGAAAGAATAGCTATATCCTACACCTTGTCCTCTTTCATTCACTGCACCAGTTCCAGGGAATAAATATCGGCCTGTTTCATGAAGTGAGATGGTACAAACATTTGGATCATCATAAAAAGACCATTGGACACCGTCGCCATGATGGGCATCCGTATCAATATATAACACGCGAAGACCGTATTTTTGTTGTAAATATTTAATCGCAATCGAGCTATCGTTATAAATACAAAAGCCGGATGCTTTTCCGCGGAATCCGTGATGTAGTCCGCCTCCTAAGTTTAATGCACACGTTGCTTTTCCAGACATAACAGCATCTACAGCTGTTAATGTACCGCCAACAAGCAATGCACTTGCTTCATGCATATGAGGAAACATGGGAGTGTCCTCAGTTCCAAGCCCGTATGTCATAGCGATTGATTGTTCTAAATGGCCTTCTCCAGCGCGTTTTACCGCATTGATATAGTCCTCTGTATGAATGAGTGCAATTTCCTCATCTGTAGCCATTCGGGGTGGGATGACTTGAGAAGGGGATAAAAACCCACTCTTTACTAATAAATCATATGTAAGTGTTACACGAAGTTGGTTAAAAGGATGCTCAGGGCTAAAAGAATAGCCCTGAAATTTATCTGAATACACGAATACACTTTTCATGTTTGCATCCCTATACTGTTTGGCCATAAGACGTGATACCCCTTTTTTTCAAGTGCTTCAATCACTCTTAGAGGATTCATCGTTTGAATGCGGAAAACGAGCACCTTCTCATTCTCATCTTTTGCTGGGTAGACGAGAACACTTACAATGTTTATTTGTAGATCACTAAAAATAGTAACTACTTTTCCGAGAATACCCGGTTCATTTTTTACTTGAATTTCAATTTGAGAACTTGGTTGATGCGCTCCTGTTAATTTTACTAATGTATGCAGTACTGTAGATTCAGAAATAATGCCCACTAATTTTCCAGCCTTTGTGACAGGAAGGCAACCGATTTTATTTTCGAAAAATAATGTTGCAATTTCTTCAACGAAATCAAGAGGATGGCAAGTCCTAACAGGGTGTTTCATAATGAGGTGAAGCGGTTGTTTTAACATATCGAGTGAAACTTGCTCATCAAGGATAGACGGACTTGCATCTCTTACATCTCGATCAGAAATAATGCCTACTATTTGGGTATTTTGATCGATAATTGGAATGTGCCGAATCCCTTTTGTACGTATTGTTCGGATCGCGGTTTCGATTGTATCATCTGGATGCAGTGCGATAACATCTTGATTCATAATTTCTTCTACAATCATTCCATTCGCCCCCTTTTTAGTACATAAATCGATTCTGGAAACGTAGACGGTCAAATGCTTGAATAGAATTGGTGTCGACGCGTTTGCCAATGCGAACCATTAAACAGTTAGCAGGATGAGAACAAATTTCTGGATCATCTGTAGCCATCCATTGTAAACCACCAGCATTCATCATTTTTTCCATTACTTTTCGATACTCCCAAACATTTAAACCAGTTTGCTTTAAATCCCAATGCCAGTAATACTCAGTCGTTAATATAATATAATCTTCCATGTTATCATCCATCATAGAAACTTCTAGTAAGTTTTTTCCGACAGAGCAGCCACGAAATGCTGGAGCAACTTCAATCGCTCCAAGTTCAATTACATTTTCGATATTCCCTTCTGACCATCTTTCAAGTGGATCAGGATATAAGTATGTAACGTATCCGATAATTGTATGGTCATGCCGAGCGATAATAATGCGAGCTTCTGGTAATTTAGAAATTGCAACGATGGCTTTATATTGTTGCTCGGCAGGGCGAAACGCAACTAAATCGGGATGGAACTCATATGTTTCAAGATTATGGGTAGAAACAGGACCTTCAATTATTAAAGTTCCTTTAGATGTTTTTAAGTTTCTAGCATTATATATTTTTTTATGAATCAACTTTTTACTCACCGCCTTGAGGGTTTGTGAATCTACTATACATCGTACTTTATACGATATGCGATGTGAATCGAAATTTGTCATTAAAAATTTGTCAAAAAAATAACAAATATACTGAAAATTTTAAATAATGTTATTATAATAGATAATAGAATATATAGGGAGGGGATGTAAAGTATGAAAATGGAAACGCTTCCTGTTATTAAAGGAGAACATAATTTACTAAATTATAAAGAAGCATACGCCCATTTTAACTGGGAAGAGGTTCATCAACATTTTTCTTGGCATGAAACGGGCCGAGTAAATATGGCGTATGAGGCAATTGACAAGCATGTAAAATCTGAACGAAAAAATAAAGTTGCCCTGTATTATCAAGATGGCTCTCGAAAAGAGAAATATACATTTAAAGAAATGAAAGATTTTTCTAATAAAGCGGGAAATGTCTTAAAAAATTACGGTGATGTGGAAAAAGGAGATCGCGTTTTTATTTTTATGCCGCGTTCCCCAGAACTATATTTTGCCCTTCTTGGTGCAGTAAAGTTAGGGGCCATTGTTGGTCCGTTATTTGAAGCATTTATGGAAGGTGCAGTACGCGATCGTTTAGAAGATAGCGAAGCGAAGGTGTTAATTACAACTCCTGAATTGTTAGAACGCGTACCATTAAATGATTTACCGGCTTTAAAAACAGTCTTTCTTGTTGGAGAAAATGTAGAAGAAGGTGGAAAAATCGTAGCGTTTAATCCGCTGTTTGAACAGGCTTCAAAAGAATTACATATCGAATGGTTAGACCGTGAAGATGGCCTGATTCTTCATTATACATCTGGCTCGACTGGTAAACCAAAAGGCGTTCTTCATGCACAAAATGCAATGATTCAGCACTATCAAACAGCTAAATGGGTGCTAGATTTAAAAGAAGATGACGTATATTGGTGTACAGCTGATCCAGGTTGGGTAACAGGAACTGCTTACGGTATTTTTGCGCCATGGTTAGTAGGAGCGTCGAATCTTATCTTAGGCGGGCGCTTTAGTCCTGAAGCTTGGTATGAGGCACTAGAAGATTACGGCGTGACAGTTTGGTACAGCGCGCCAACAGCATTCCGAATGTTAATGGGGGCTGGACAAGAAGCGATTAAAAAATATAATTTATCCGAACTTCGTCACGTATTAAGTGTTGGTGAACCGTTGAATCCAGAAGTGATTCGCTGGGGGATGAACGCTTTTGGCCTTCGTATTCATGATACGTGGTGGATGACAGAAACAGGTGGACAAGTGATTTGTAACTATCCTTGTATGGAAATTCGCCCAGGGTCAATGGGGAAACCAATTCCAGGCGTAAAAGCAGCGATTGTTGATAATGAAGGAAATGAAGTACCGCCATACACAATGGGTAATTTGGCAATTGCGAAGGGATGGCCAGCGATGATGCGTGGGATTTGGAACAATCCGCAAAAGTATGAGTCATACTTCATGCCAGGCGATTGGTATGTATCAGGCGACTCTGCGTATATGGATGAAGATGGTTACTTTTGGTTCCAAGGACGTATTGACGATGTTATTATGACATCGGGTGAACGCGTTGGTCCGTTTGAAGTAGAAAGTAAATTAATTGAGCATACTGCGGTAGCGGAAGCAGGTGTAATTGGTATTCCTGATCCAGTACGAGGGGAAATTATTAAAGCGTTTATTGCACTTCGCGCAGGGTATGAACCATCTGATGAATTAAAAGAAGATATTCGTCAATTTGTGAAAAAAGGTCTAGCAGCTCATGCAGCGCCAAGACAAATTGAATTTAGAGATAAATTACCGAAGACAAGAAGTGGTAAAATTATGCGACGCGTATTAAAGGCATGGGAGTTAAACTTACCAACAGGTGATTTATCAACGATGGAAGATTAAAAAAGAAAGGTATGAACGTCACTTCGTTCATACTTTTCTTTTTATGTTATATATACGTATTGAAAAGGTTATGCAAAGAAGAGCATCAAAGGAAAGGAATAACACTGTGGTCTAAAGAATTTTCGCCGCGGGAGAGCGATTGCTTTTTTAGAGATGATGACTTTGAAACGCAGAGTGATTAAATAGCAGTGAGATGCACCAGAGTTTCAATCGATACAGCAAATTTCAGTTGTTTAATTAACACATATTAATTAATAAATTCAATTGATTATTTGAAATATATGAAAGTGCAACAACGGAAATACATAGTGAGAAAGGGGTGGAATGACTGGATCGAAAGTAAAAAAATAAAATATTTTGTGAACCGTTTGCCTCTATCATTTGTATAACTTTATGATACAACAAATGAGGGAGGTATTTTATATGTCGAATAAATGGATGTTTTCATTGGCTTTCGTAGGTATTATCGTTGTATTTGGTTGTGGAATGTTATTGCCTATGGCGATTGGATTTAAAGTTTCAATGATTACAGCAGGAGTGATGATGATCGTTATGTTTTCTATCATTATTCCATTTGATAAGAAATATATTATACGAAAAAAAAGGAAAAAAATCGACTTTATCAAAACAAAAGTGTACTTTCGCTGGAATGTATTTGATACAGTTTCTGTTTGTCTTGCAGTGTATGCCTGTATATGTGTGCAAGTATTAAATATTTTAGTTTCAAGTGGGCTCACAATTCAAAACCCATATGTGCAGTTTTTTACAAACCAATCACAAGTATGGATAATTGTTGCAATTGCATATTTAATCGGACGAATCTCTTTAACGCTAAAGGGGATAAAGGAGATCAAAAAATATGGCGCAGATTGGGATTGAGGAAGAGCTCATGCTTGCGTATCAAAATGGGGATAAGCAAGCTGGAGAAAAACTATACGTCTTAATCAAACCAGCACTATATACATTTTTATATCGTTTTAACCGTAATGAACAATTGAGTATAGATCTTGTTCAAGATACGTTTTTAATGTTGGAACGTAAAAAGCATATGTATGAAGTGGAGAAGGGAAAGGTTAAAACATATTTATTTCAAATCGGTTATCGTCTTATGATTAATAAATTAAATCGAAGAAAAAAGTGGCACTCTCTTTTGCCGTTTTTCGTACCAATTCAAGAGAAGGAATTTTCACAAGAAGATCGGATTACTGTAAGAGAAGCGATGTTAAAGGTTCCTGAAGATCAGCGAGCAGTCCTTATTCTTTCTTATTATCATGATATGCCACAAAAGGAAATTGCACAGGTTTTGAGTATACCAGTAGGTACGGTGAAATCAAGACTTCATAATGGAATTAAGAAATTAAAACAATTGCTGGAGGTGGATGATATTGAACGAAAATCCTTTTAAGAAGGAATATAAATTAAAGCAATATTTAAATAGCGACCATGTAAAAATACCGGATTTTCCGAAAACAGTAAGTCGCTTTGATCGATTACTTAGATTGCTCGCCTCCCCAGCGAAAGATCCTGTGGAAGCAACGATTGGAAATGATTTGTCAATTATGTTCCATGTTTCATTATTAGCGGGTATCCCTATTCTTTCTCTAATTACGATATGGGTGACAACTTTGTAAAAAATAAGTGTTGGAATAAATTTCCGGTTTCATTTGACATGTTTATATAAATGATGGTATAAAGAAAAGTATATAAATAATTGAGCGTGGAAAGGGAGAAGTAGTGATCATTTCCCTGTTTTAGAGAGCTGATGGTCGGTGGAAATCAGCACATAGATGATCGCGAATTACGCCCCTCGAGCATCTTTTTTCGATTGAATTAGATTAGATTCAAAAGGGAAAAGACGGTGATGAGCCGTTATGTGAATGAGGTGGTAGGCTATTTGGCCTGCAACTAGGGTGGTATCGCGATGATCAAAATCGTCCCTTATTTGAGGGGCGATTTTTTTATGTTTTCACATTTCACGCCACATTACATTAAAGGAGAGTATGTAGAATATGAATATTTTACAAGATCTTGAGTTTCGCGGTTTGATTAATCAGCAAACAGATGCTGAAGGTTTAGAACAATTATTAGAAAAAGAAAGCGTTAAATTATACTGTGGTTTTGACCCAACAGCAGATAGCTTACACATCGGACATATGTTACCGATTTTAATGTTGCGTCGCTTTCAATTAGCTGGTCATCAACCAATCGCACTTGTAGGTGGTGGTACTGGTATGATCGGGGACCCAAGTGGTAAAAAAGCAGAGCGTACATTAAATACGAAGGATACAGTTGCTTACTACACTGAAAGTATTAAAAAACAGCTTTCAAACTTCTTAGAATTTGAAAATGTAGAAAATCCAGCAGTAATGGCAAATAACTACGACTGGCTTGGCAACTTAGATGTTATTACATTCTTACGTGACATCGGTAAAAACTTCGGTTTAAACTACATGTTAGCAAAAGATACAGTTGCATCTCGTTTAGAAACTGGTATTTCATTTACGGAATTTAGTTACATGATTTTACAATCATATGACTTCTTAAACTTATATAAAAACCATGGTTGCCGTCTGCAAATTGGTGGTAGTGACCAATGGGGTAACATTACAGCGGGACTTGAATTAATCCGTAAATCGGAAGAAGATGCGAAAGCATTCGGGTTAACAATTCCACTTGTTACAAAATCTGACGGTACGAAGTTTGGAAAAACAGAAGGCGGTGCAGTTTGGTTAGACCCAGAGAAAACAACTCCTTACGAGTTCTATCAATTCTGGATTAACACAGATGACCGCGATGTTGTGAAATATTTAAAATACTTCACATTCCTATCTCATGAAGAAATTCTTGACTTAGAAAAACAAGTAGCCGAAGCACCTGAAAAACGTGTAGCACAAAAAGCATTAGCTTCTGAAATGACAAAGCTTGTTCACGGCGAAGAAGCATTAGAACAAGCAATTAAAATTTCAGCAGCTTTATTTAGCGGTTCTGTAGCAGAATTAACAGCAGATGAAATTGAACAAGGCTTCAAAGATGTACCATCTGTAGACCGCAGCGCAGAAAATACAGGGTTAATTGACTTACTTGTAGAAAGCAAAATTTCTCCATCAAAACGTCAAGCACGTGAAGATGTTACAAACGGTGCGATTTATATAAACGGTGAGCGCACACAAGAATTAGATTACGTTGTCACAGAAAAAGATCGCATCGAAGGGAAATTTACAATCATTCGCCGCGGTAAAAAGAAATATTTCTTAATTCGTTATTAAGAAATAGAACATATAAGACAGAAAGGCTTTGAGGATTTATTCCTCAAAGCCTTTTTGTCTTAAACTTTTTCGTATGTTCATACAGAAGTCACACGCTAGGAGTAATATATATGTATGCCATATAACAGAAAGGGGTGTATAAAAAATGTCACTAGAAGCGCTTATTATATTTTCTCTGCTACATGCTGGTCAGCTTGCGGAGAATACACAAAGCGATGTACACAAAAATTCGAAAGATGCTTATGTATATGTGGAAAAACAAGAGGATGAAAAATGATTTTTATTTTATATATAGTGAATCAGTAGTAGCAAAGTGTATGAATGATAAATAGAGCTTTAATTCATCATACAGAACTAAATGATGTTTTTGATGGGAATAGCATTTTAGAAGAACTTTCAAGTGAGTATCAATTAAGCCTACGTGAAGATATGTTTGAAGTATTGACTGGCTTAGAAGAAGGTACGCTGGCTAACATTAGATCGAATAAAACAGTATAAAATGGATTAGGTAATGAAGAAAGTCGCTCATTTTTACATGGGCGGCTTGTACTTTAATATTTTATTTTTATTTTTTGTAATTCAACGCAATCTCTACTATTTCTTCTGGTGTTAAATCCCTAAAATCCCAAAAGATTATATCGCTTGGAGCGGGATGAGGCACACCACTATTATTAAATTGGTTTACATATTCATTAAGTTCTTCTTTTTTCTTTTATTCGTCGTCTTCAAAATCGCGTAAGCTATCCAGCAATTCTGTAAAAGATGAACAAACAGGGTAAATTGCTTCTTCCATCTCTTCTTCCTCATGGTCCCAAAATACAACGGTTGGGGCTTCGGGATTATTTCGGTAATCAAAGCATAGAAGGTTACCAAACGGGTCTCTAGCAAAAGGGTATACTTTATCAACTAATCTATCTTTTATACCTTCATAGTTTTGGACAATTGAATATTTATCTTCTATATGAAGAGTTAAGAGGTCACTGAATACATTTTCATTTTGTCCTAGTACATCAAATACTTTTGGGTTAGGGTATCCCCCGTCATATTTCTTCACGCACGCAACAAAATCGTTGGGTAATTTAATATTAAAATATTGTTCTACCTTTTGGATTTCTTCGTCTGTAACTGGTGTTTTACTCATAAAGGACCATGTAATATTGTTCATTTTTGCCACTCCTTATTTATCGCTATCTTTTCCCCAAATTCGATACCCACCTGTATGGCCGGTATCGTGATGTATCTGATAATTTACAAGTTGCATTCTACCAGTATCTTGATGGTGATGCCAAGTGTAATGCTTTGGTGTTTCACCTTGTTTAAACATTTGAATTTCTTCTTTCGTAAATTTTGAAGCTAAATCAGGGTCTTTTATTATTTGTTCGTATAATGCTTTACTACATTTTCTAAAATGTGTTGTTCTAGATTTTTTGAAGTCTGCCTCTTTTAGGATTACCTCACCCTTAGATTTAAAAATAGGGAACCCATCTGCATCATATGGAATACCTGTAACAGGATGTTTATCTCCTGCTAACTCACCTTTTCTTAATCTTATTGTCTTAGGGCCATTTGGACCTTCATAAGTATATGGAGCTGCTTTCTGCAAATACTGTTGGATACTTCCAACTCCTGCATATGAGAGGTGATTACCAGCCTTGAACTCATAGTTATTTAGTATATGTAGCGCATTTCTGTATGCTGAGGAATTAGTTATAAGAGATTCCCCTTTAGTAAGGCTTGTCATAGCAGCTACCTCACCTACTTTTGAAATTTTATCTACACCTTTTGTTCCGGCAACAGCAAACATACCATGCCCCATTGCATTTCCATACCATTCAGCTCGACTATTCCAGTCTCCATTAGTAACATCACGATTCCAAGAATCGGAAATTGTTTGTTTTATCGCATTGAATGTTCCGGTTGGATCAGAAAAAGCTTCAATCGTGTCATTAAATGTATTTATTGGATGGAGAGCTGCATTTGCAATTCCTAATAATTCACCACCTAAAGCGTTGTCCATTCCTTTTTTTATATGATAGGGCACACCTAATCCAGCTTTTTCAAACGCAGCTGCAATTTTATCATCAGTGACAGCTTTTATTTTACTATATTTCCTATAAAAATCTTCAACACCATGTTTAAACTTATCCAGTAAAGATTCATCTTTTTTCTCACTGTTTAATGGACCACACATTGCCCCTTCTTCAATTGAACTACTCTTTAGATGGTTTTCAGCCTGACGTGCCCTTTCTTCTCCAATCGCTTGAATTGAAGCTGCCCATTCCATATTCAATCCTTGCGTACTAAATGTACCACTTGCAGGACTAAACCCTTTTCCACTTTGGACTTCGGCTAAACCTGTCGCAATGCTAGTGGCTAATTGAATTGCTGTATTATAGTTATCGCTAGATGTTTGATTAAATTCATATAGGTGTTCTAACTTTTCTTGCAGTTTACGCCTCATGACAGCAAAAAGGTTTACCATAGCATCCATACCTGGTATTGGCATAGTTTGGTTGATCGCTTCCGTACTTGCTATCATTCGATCAATTTCTCGAATTTGTTCTAATATTTCTTGTTCGATTACATCTGTGGAAGCGACTTGTGATTGAAATTGACTCGGAAAGGCATCATTCTGACGGATTAATTCCTCACATAAGTAAATAATTCCCTGTGCTAAAGGACGAAAGGTTTGTACAAAAAATGCTTTTGCACTACTATATGTTTGTCCTTGCAGAACAGTATCAATTGCAAAAGCGTCAATCGACTGAATGGCTTGTTCCATACCTTGAATGGTAGCGGTACAGAAAGCATTCATACCTTCTGTTTGAGTCTGTACTTCTCCCAAATACATATTTAAACTCATAAATTTTCCCCCTTAACAAGTAAATGATACCAATTTAAGGATGAAACTGTAAATATTACATTGTAATGCATTGATTAGAGGGACACATTAAAACGAACTTATCTATATTTATAATGAAAGGGTGAGTAGTAATTATGAGGCAATCTAAATTAAATAATATAACAAGGAAAAAAGCTATGTGGACTATTGAAATAACAGAAGAAAAGGTACGTAAATTTAAGGCCTATATTAAAAAGTATTTTGTCTAAAAAGCATGGAAAACAATTTTAATTATGTGCCTAACTATAGGGGATATAACGATTCAGTAATTTTATTTAAGGTATTTTACAAACCATAAGAACAGCAAAAAACCCTAGAAAAGACGTTATAATAACGCTTCTAGGGTTTTTAATACTAGCATCTACTAAGCGATTGAATTAACGAGAGTAGAACTCTACGATTAACGCTTCGTTGATTTCAGCTGGTAACTCAGCACGCTCAGCGTGACGAGTGAAAGTAGCTTCTAATTTGTCAGCATCGAAAGTTAAGTATTCTGGTACGAAGTTGTTAACTTCCATAGCTTCTTTAATTACAGCTAGGTTGCGAGATTTTTCGCGAACGCTGATTGTTTGACCTGGTTTCACGCGGTAAGATGGGATATCTACGCGAGCGCCATCTACCATGATGTGACCGTGGTTTACTAATTGGCGAGCTGCGCGACGAGTGCGAGCTAAGCCCATGCGGTAAACTAGGTTGTCAAGACGAGCTTCAAGAAGGATCATGAAGTTTTCGCCGTGTTTACCTGGCATTTTACCTGCTTGGTCAAATGTGCGACGGAATTGACGTTCAGTCATGCCGTACATGTGACGAAGTTTTTGTTTTTCTTGTAATTGTAAACCGTATTCAGAAAGTTTCTTACGTTGGTTAGGACCGTGAGGACCTGGTGCGTAAGGGCGTTTTTCTAATTCTTTACCTGTGCCGCTTAGAGAGATACCAAGACGACGAGACAGTTTCCAAGCTGGACCTGTATAACGAGCCATAGTTGACTCCTCCTTTAATGTTTTTATTTACGTAAAATAAAAACAGACGTAATTGACATTTACGGGTATTTTGTTTTCATGTACCTTCGCTCCAGCAGCAGGGAGTTACGAGATACACCTCTTGAGAGGAACAAAATACAAACGATAAATTCAAATTACAAGGCTGCCTTTTTATTTTACACAAACGCTATTATATCTGTTTCCCGAAATTTCGTCAAGCTAGTTCGTTTTTTATTTATGCATATAAAATTTGGAAATGACAAGGAGGGATTCAGAACATTCAGAAAGAATTTTAGAAACGTATAGAAAACGTTTACATAATATAGAAACATAAGGGGGATGTTTTATGAAAAAGAGCAATATGGAGACAGATTTCATTCATTATGGATATGAACCAGGTGTACATAAAGGAAGCTTAACGCCACCTTTATTTCAAACTTCAACTTATACATTTGAAACAGCGAAACAAGGGGAAGATAGTTTTACTGGGCAAGATTCATCCTATATTTACTCACGGCTTGGTAATCCGACTGTAGAGTTATTTGAAGAACGCATGGCAGCTTTAGAAGGGGGAGAAGTTGCATTAGCGTTTGGATCGGGTATGGCTTCTATTTCGGCGACATTGCTTGCTTGTTTACGTGCAGGGGATCATATGATTTGTTCCAATGGCTTATACGGTTGTACGTACGGTTTTTTGGAAGTGTTAGAGGAAAAATTTATGATTTCACATTCATTTTGTGATATGGAAACGGATGAGCAGATTGAGAAAGAAATTCTTCCGAATACGAAGTTGATTTTCGTTGAAACACCTATTAATCCAACAATGAAACTGATTGATTTAGAAAAAGTGATTAAAGTAGCAAAGAAAAATCATTTACTTGTTATTGTTGATAATACATTTTGTTCTCCATACTTACAAAATCCACTTGTTCTTGGGTGTGATGCGGTTCTTCATAGCGCAACGAAATATATTGGGGGACATGGTGATGTAGTTGCGGGAGTTACTGTTTGTAAAACGAGGGAGTTAGCCGAAAAAATCCGTCCGATTCGAAAAGATATTGGGGGAATTATGGCGCCTTTTGATGCATGGTTATTATTAAGAGGGCTAAAAACGTTAGCTGTTCGAATGGATCGACATTGTGATAATGCGGAGAAGGTAGTAGCTTTTTTGAAAAATCATGAAAAGGTTGAAAAGGTTTGGTATCCAGAAGGAGAACGAGCATCTCGGCAAATGAAGCGTGGTGGGGGTGTTATTTCGTTCTCTATTAAAGGAGGAAAAGAAGAAGCACAAGCTTTTATGGACAAATTAAATTTGATTGCGATTGCGGTCAGTCTTGGTGATACAGAAACATTAGTACAGCATCCCGCGACAATGACACATGCGGTCATTCCAGCAGAAGTTCGTCAGAAAATGGAGATTTTTGATAATTTAATTCGTTTATCTGTCGGTTTAGAATCATGGGAAGATATTATTTCTGATTTACAGCAGGCGTTAAATAGCAGCAACGTTATATCCTCTAGCATACATTATAAATAAAAAGAATGAGCTATCGATTTAGTAATCATTACTTGATCGATAGCTCATTCTTTTCTTACTTACATATGTTTTAGGAGCGTTTCCACAAATTTTTCTAAATATTGTTGATCTACTTTGTCAAAACGATTTTTTTCAGGGCTATCAATATCTAATACACCGATTACGTTGCCTTCTTTTATCATCGGTACAACAATTTCAGAATTAGATGCGCTATCACAAGCGATATGTCCAGGGAATTGATGAACATCTGCGACAAGTTGTGTTGTTTTTGTTTCAGCTGCCACACCACAAACACCGCGGCCAAAAGGAATACGCACGCACGCAGGCATGCCTTGGAACGGTCCGAGTACAAGCTCGTTTCCTTCTGTTACATAAAAACCAACCCAGTTAATGCGTTCTAAAAATTGATTGAGTAGTGCGGAAGCATTTGCTAAATTTGCGACTGTATTGGATTCGCCTGTTAACAAAGCATCAAGTTGCTTAATTACAGTTTCATATTGCTTTTCACGTGAACCTACATAGCTTTCTTTTGTAAACATGGAAACGTCATCCTTTCTGGCGATAAATGTAAAATCATAGCAAAATACGCTGTATTCTTTATGACTTTGTCGATAGAAAATTAAAGGAATTTGTCTTAAAAGTCAAGAAATTTAAACTATAGCTGTTCAAAGTGAGAGGACGTGAGCACATGAAACATACGAAACAAAAGGTGATGGATGCAGCGATTTCATTGTTTTATACGAAAGGGTATAATGGAACATCAGTGCGTGATATTGCAAAACGAGCGGATGTGAATGTGGCTAATATTTCATATTATTTTGCTAGTAAGCAAGGTTTATTAGAACAGCTTATGACTGATTTTTTAGAAGGGTATATTCGTGTGATTGAAGTGGCTTTTGAACAAAGGGAGTATGTACCAGCTAAAGAAGTACTGAATCGAATGATTAAAGGGATTTTACGATATCAATTTGAGAATCGTGAACTGACGCGTTTCTTTTATCGAGAGCTATCAATAGATACGACGTTAATTCGTGAAGTTATGACTGTTTATTTTTCAAAAGAAAGATACTATATAGAGCAAATTATTAGGCAAGGACAAGTGCAACAAGAGTTTCAAAAAGTGTCATTTACAATGTTTATGACGCAGCTAAAAGGGATGATAAATATGCCATATTTATATCCGCAATATGTATCGGAAGTCTTGCATTCTTATCCTTCCGAAGCATTCTTTTTAGAAATGTATACGAAGGAAATTGAGCGATGGCTGGAACAAGCGTTATATATAACAAATATATATTATCCGTTACCAAAGGCGGTTCATATGTAAAATGCCCCCACCTAATTAAGCTGAGGTGGGGGTATTTCTTATCTCGCTCTTTGTCGGTATTTTTTTCGTTGCCATAAGTTATTGCAAAGCAAAGCGATAATTGTTAGAGCTGCGCCAATCACTTCGATTTTTGTAATGATATATCCACGAAACATAGATCCGATAAGCGAGAATACAGGAACTAAATTCATAAATAAAATTCCGTTAATGGATGAAATGAAACGATTTCCCATATTCCAGCAAAAGACGGCGATCACTCCTGCAAGAATTGACATATAAAATAATTCGAAGCGAATAGTAAGGATTGTCGAAATAGACGGTACAGAAATAAATTTTATATAAGCTAATATACTCACAATGATAAGAAGTGCAATAGAGCCAAAGAAACAAGTGAGTGTTGTGTACCGAAGTGGTGACCAAGATGGAAAATGGGAAGCGCCATTTGTGTAAATGACCCAGCACATAACGCCGCACAGCATGAATAGATTTGTAGATATATGGCTTGCTGCTCCAAATAATAAATAAATATTACCTTTTGAAATAACGAGCATGACACCAATCAGAGCACAAAACATAAAAAGGAATGTATAGTTTTGTGGTCGTTTATTTTTTGTCACCCACTGTAGTAATAAAGCAAGAAGCGGCATAAGAGATTGAATCATAGCGGCATGAATGGCTCCTGAAGGTCCGGCTAATTGTTGACCATAAAAAACGAGAAATCCATATCCAGCAAAGCCAACTGTTCCGAAAAACAATAACGAAAGAATTTTCTTTTCTAAGCGAAAAGAGGATATGCCTTCAAATGCTAAGAGAAGTATGATAAAAATAATAGCTGCGGATCCGTAGCGAATTGTTGTAAAGAAAAATGGATCTATAAATTGTAGGGCACTGGCCATAACAGGAAACATAAATCCCCAAGATGTTACGGCGAGTAAACATAAAAATGAACCGAGTAGTAGTTGCTTTTTACTCAAGAGTATCGTTCTCCTTTTTAATTCGATATAGTAAGTTCATCAAATGAAGCATGAAGAGAGTATAGCGCTTGTTTAATAGATAGAGGAAATACCGTTTTTTTATAACGGCTATAATTTTTAGTTAGAGGTGTATGGTTATGGATTTTGAAGCGATACGATCGCTAATTGAGGTCAAACAGCAAAAGAGTTTATCGAAAGCGAGTAAACTGCTGCATATTTCGCAACCGGCGCTGAGTAAGCAAATTCAGAGGTTAGAAGCAGACCTTGAGGTGACAATATTAAAGCGATCTGCTCAAGGAGTTGAATTAACAGAAGCTGGGGAATTATTTTTAAGCCGGATGGAACCCATTTTAAAACAAATCAATGAAGTGAAGATGGAACTAAGGGGATATCAAGTAAAGAAAAAAATTTCTCTTGGTATATTGCCGAGTTTAGCAGCTCATTATATATCGAGATATAAAGGAATATTGGAAAAAACATACGAAGTAGAATGGTATATTGAGCATACAAAAATATTAATGGAATTATTTAAAGCGCGGAAGATAGATGCGATGTTAATTGATTCTTCCGTAGATGATGCAAAGTATATAAGAAAAGTACGCCAAGAACATATCGTTTGTGTTGTTTCAAGTGAGCATATATATAAAGGTAAAAAAATTATAAAAGTGAGCGACTTGCAGCATGAAAAACTCATTATTTATCCAGAGATTTGTGATGTGAGAAAAATGATTATGACAGTATTTCAGGGAGTGGGAGTCAAGCCGACAATCGCTGTTGAAACACCGTATGCGGAGCCGATGTTGGCGATGGTACGAGCGGGAGTAGGAATTACACTACTGCCAGAAATCGCAGTAAAACAAGGGGGGAAAGAAGGTATTTGTATGATTCCTATAGAGCCAGCATTAACGAGATGCATTTATTTTGTATCTCATAGGGAAGAGGAAACGTTTGTACAAATATTTGGAGAGATAGATTAAAATTGGATATTTATGTAAAAGAGATATAGAAATATGCCCCTTATAACAAAAGAAACATGAAATTTTAAAAAAACTAGGTCAAAAACAAGGCATAACATGGTATGATTATTACATTGTTAGTTGTTAAATATAGGGGATTTCCCTTTTTATACATAATGCCTTCCATTTCATAAACGGAACGGACAAAAATAGAGATACAATTAGGAGGCTTTTTTGCATGGATTCTATCTTAACGATCGTTATCATTGTGGTAAGCTCTATTCTAGTGCTACTCATGATAGAGCTCATGATAAGAAATCGTTCATATAAAGATATCGAAGCACTGGAACAGTGGCAACAAGAAATAAAAGATAAACCGGTTGCAGATGAATTGAAACGGGTAAAAGATTTAAATATGACAGGGCAAACAGAAGAGTTGTTTGGAAAGTGGCGTGAAGACTGGGATGAAATCGTAGCAACAATTCTTCCAAAAGCCGAAAAAGATTTAGAAGGCGCACGGAAATATGCCTCGCAATTTTCCTTCCGAAAAGCAAAGTATGCGATGAATGAAGCTATTAGCAACTTAGATGAAGCGGATAATCGTATCACGGATATTTTAAACGAATTACAGCAATTATTAGAGAGTCATGAGAAAAATAGTGCGGAAATTGATGGATTACGCGATGTATATCGTAATATGAAGAAGAGTGTACTTGCGCACCGTCACATGTATGGCGCGGCAGAGCAGAAGATTGAAGAGTTGTTAGATGTCGAATCTGACAAATTTCAAAAATTTGAGGAAGCAACAGCGAATGGTGATTATTTAAAAGCAAGAGACATTGTAATGAGTTTAGAAGAAGGGTTATCAAACTTGGAAGGCATGATCCAGGAAGTTCCTGACTTATTAGTAGAGTGTCAGGCTACATTACCAGTACAATTAGAAGATTTATTACAAGGCCATGACGAAATGAAAAAGCAAGGCTATGTCTTAAATCATTTGGAAATCCCTAAAGAAGTACGTGATATGACGAAACAACTACAAACATGTCTAATAGATATACAAGAGCTTCATATTACAGAAGCAGCAGAGAAAATTGAAGCTTTAAAGACGCGTTTAGACACGTTATATGATCAATTAGAAAAAGAAGTGCATGCGAAATATTATGTGGAGCAAAAAACGATACGTGTTTACGATGACTTAGAAGAGATTCATGAACAAGCGCTTGAAACAAAAGCAGAAACACAGTTTGTGAAACAAAGCTATCAGTTACAAGATAAAGATATTGAATCGCAAAAGATCATTGAAAAGCAAATGCACATTTTGATGAAACGCTTTGAAGTATTGCAATTACGTGTTGCAGAGCAAGATATTGCATTTTCTGTTATTCGTGAAGAACTTGAAGAGATTTATGAGCAATGTGAAACGTTAAAAGTCCTTCATGCAGAATATAAAGAGATGCTACAGGCAATGCGTAAGGAAGAATTTGAAGCACGTGAGAAATTACAAGAGATGCGCAATATGATTTTAGAGACAAAACGTCTTATGCAAAAGTCTAACTTGCCAGGTCTTCCAGAGAGTATTATGGAAGAGTTACAAAAGGGGCAAGAAGCAATGCAGGCTGTATATGGACACTTAGAATTAAAACCACTGAATATGCATGTAGTAAATAGCGAGTTAGAGGAAGCATATGCGATTGTAAATGATGTATCTGAACGAACACAAGATGTGATTGGTCAAGCATATTTAGTAGAAAAATTAATTCAATATGGTAATCGCTATCGTAGCCAAGATATGGATTTAGCCTATAGTTTAGACAACGCGGAGAGATTATTCCGTGAATATGAATATGATGCGGCTTTAGAACAAGCAGCTTCCGTTTTAGAACAACTGGAACCTGGTGTTGTTCAAAAAATTGCTGAGTTTGTAGATAATGAACAAACCTCTTGATGAAAAGAGGTTTGTTTTTTTATGTCTCAATGTGTAAATTAACAGATGATGTTGTTATAATGAATAGCGGAATAACACAAAGCTTTTCGTTTCAAGATACAAAGCAAACCTTTGTATATGTTTAGCGTAATTGCACAGATTTATGATATGATTATATGATGTGACAGCGCTGAAAGGGGAAGAACGATGATCTATTTTGACAATAGTGCGACGACAAAGCCATATCCAGAAGTCCTACAATCTTATGTAACAGTTGCAGGGAAATACTTTGGAAATCCTTCTTCTATTCATTCGCTTGGAGGAGAAGCTGAACATTTATTAACGCAATCAAGAACGCTTGTAGCACAGCTTCTGCATGTTAAGCCTTCAGAAATTATTTTCACATCGGGTGGAACGGAAGGAAATAACCTTGCGATTAAAGGAATAGCGATGAAGAATCGCTCTCGTGGCAAACATATTATTACAACAAATATTGAACACGCATCTGTGTTTGAAGCATATAAACAATTAGAGGAGCTTGGTTTTGAGGTAACATACTTACCTGTGAACGAGCATGGTGTTGTGTCTGTTCAAGATGTAAAACAAGCAATTCGTGATGAAACCATTTTAGTTTCTATGATTCACGTCAATAATGAAACGGGGGCAATTCAGCCGATTACTGAGGTCGGTGAATTGTTAACAAACTATCCGAAAATAAGATTTCATGTGGATCATGTACAAGGGATTGGAAAAGTACCGCTTGATTTTCATGCTTCTCATATTGATCTTTGTTCAATATCAGGACATAAATTTCATAGTGTAAAAGGAACAGGACTTTTATATGTACGTGATGGCGTTCGGTTAGACCCGCTTTTATCAGGTGGCCAGCAAGAGCTTCGCTATCGTTCAGGTACAGAGAACTTACCTGGTATTGTAGCTATGGTGAAGGCGCTGCGGATGACAATGGAACACATGAACGAAAAAATTACTCATTTACAAACGTTACAAGCAGAATTGATTCGTTTCTTTGAGAGCATGGAAGGTGTAACAATTAATACATCACTTCAGCATGCTGCCCCTCATATTTTAAATGTATCATTTGTTGGGTTAAAACCAGAGGTAGTTGTTCATGCTTTAGAGGAACATGAAGTATATGTATCAACGAAATCAGCTTGTTCTTCAAAAGCAAATGAGGTGAGCCGTGTATTAGTCTCAATGGGATTGCCATATGACGTAGCTGCGAGTGCGATCCGCATTAGTTTAGCACCGGAAAATACAATGGAAGAAGTAAAACAATTTGAAGACATTATAAAAGAGACATTGCCAAAATTATATGAAGTGATGAGGTAAAGAGAATATGATGAAATATGACCACATTTTAGTTCGTTATGGTGAAATGACGACAAAAGGAAAGAACCGTTCGAAGTTCGTTAGTACGTTAAAAGATAACGTGAAGTTTAAGTTGAAAAAATTCCCAAACATTAAAATTAATGCAACGCATGATCGCATGTATATTGAATTAAATGGTGAAGATCATGAGGCAATTGCAGAGAGCTTAAAAGATGTATTTGGCATCCATAAGTTTAATTTAGCAATGAAAGTACCATCAGAATTAGAAGAAATTAAAAAAGGTGCACTCGCTGCTTTCTTATTAATAAAAAAACCTGTAAAAACATTTAAAATTACAGTACATCGTTCGTATAAACATTTCCCAATGCAAACGATGGAATTACTGCCAGAAATCGGCGGATATGTTTTAGAAAATACGGAAGATATCATGGTGGATGTGCATAATCCAGATGTAAATATTCGTATAGAAATCCGTAGTGGCTATAGCTATATCATGTGTGATGAGCGTATGGGAGCAGGCGGTTTACCTGTTGGTGTTGGCGGCAAAGTGATGGTGCTTCTATCTGGCGGTATTGATAGCCCGGTGGCTGCTTACTTAACAATGAAACGCGGTGTATCTGTGGAGGCTGTGCATTTTCATAGTCCGCCGTTCACAAGTGAACGCGCAAAACAAAAAGTAATTGATTTGGCACAAGAGCTAACGAAATATTGTAAACGTGTAACGCTTCATCTTGTTCCATTTACAGAGGTGCAAAAGACTATTAATAAGGAAATTCCATCTAGTTATACGATGACAGTGATGCGCCGTATGATGATGCGTATTACGGAGCGCATTGCTGAAGAACGTAATGCGTTAGCAATTACAACTGGTGAAAGTCTTGGACAAGTAGCGAGTCAAACGTTAGATAGTATGCATACGATTAATGAAGTGACAAACTATCCAGTATTACGTCCTCTTATTACAATGGACAAATTAGAAATTATAAAAATTGCGAATGAAATTGGCACATATGATATTTCTATTCGTCCATATGAAGATTGCTGTACAGTATTTACACCAGCAAATCCAGCGACAAAACCAAAGCGTGAAAAGGCAAGTCGTTTTGAAGCAAAATATGATTTTACACCGTTACTTGAACAAGCTGTTGCAAATACAGAAACAATGGTGTTGCAAACAGTAGACAAGGCAGAAGAAGATCAATTTGAAGATCTTTTCTAAAACCATAAATTACCACCATTAGATGTGTATGAAGTCATATCGTTTATCACACTCTATACTCACAAGGAGGTGATACCATATGGCACGTAACACAAACAAACTAGCAGTTCCTGGTGCTGAATCAGCATTAGACCAAATGAAATATGAAATCGCTCAAGAGTTTGGTGTTCAACTTGGAGCAGATGCAACATCTCGCGCTAACGGTTCTGTTGGTGGCGAAATTACAAAACGTCTAGTTTCTTTAGCAGAACAACAATTAGGCGGTTTCCACAAATAATCTCATATATCATGGCTGAGAAGGAGCGGGTACATCCGCTCCTTCTTTTTTGATGGAAGAAAACAAAAGAATCCTTTCGACATCGATGAAAAATTTTTCAAAAGAAGAGGGTTCAAAATTTACAGAAAATTCTTTATTATAAAAGGGAGGCATAGTGACAAAGGAGGATATTGATGAAGAGAGAAGAATTATTAGCGCCACCGTCGTATAATTTAGTTACAGAGATAGAGAAATATATGAATGAAAAAGACAAGTTAGCATTAATTTGGCAGGATGAGAAGGGAGCAAGAAGAGAGGTTACATACTTTGAATTAATAAAAGGAGCAAATAAAATTGGAAACGCTTTTATAAAAAGTGGTTTGCAAAAAGGGGACAAGCTTCTTATTATGATGCCGCGTTTAATCGAAGCGTATATGACATATATAGGAGCAATTAAAGCAGGATTTGTTGTAATTCCAAGTTCTGAAATGCTTCGCAAAAAAGATATTGAATATCGTATTCAACATGGAGAAGTAAAAGCTATTATAAGTTATGAACCATATATTTCACAATTTGAAGGAATAGAGGGAATGGATTCTCTTCAAAAATTTGTGTTAAGTGAAAAAGAAGTAGATGGATGGGCGAATTTAAATACTGCATTAGAAACAGAAAGTGATGTATTAGATATTGTCAAGACGGATAAGGAAGATATGGTCTTTTTATCTTATACATCAGGAACGACAGGAAACCCAAAAGGTGTTGTTCATACACATGCTTGGGGGTATGCACATTTGCGGACGAGCGCTCCGAATTGGCTTGGAATTGAAGAGAATGATATTGTATGGGCAACGGCTAGTCCAGGATGGCAAAAGTGGATTTGGAGTCCGTTTTTAGCAACTCTCGGTTCAGGTGCAACTGGATTTGTATATCACGGTAAATTTGAGCCGAAAACATACTTACAGCTATTAGATGAGAACCAAGTAAATGTGCTTTGCTGTACGCCGACAGAATATCGTTTAATGGCCAAGGTGGAAAACTTGCAGCAATATAATTTAAAGGCATTGCACAGTGCTGTATCCGCAGGAGAGCCGTTAAATCGTGAGGTCATTGAAACGTTCCAAAAGCACTTTCAGGTTACTGTTAGAGATGGATATGGTCAAACAGAAAATACATTGCTCATTGGTGTTATGAAAGGGATGGAAATAAGACCGGGATCGATGGGAAAACCAACGCCGGGGAATCAAGTAGAAATTATCAATGAAGAAGGACACCCTGTATCTGTTGGAGAAGTGGGAGATATTGCTGTTCATATTGATACACCGGCACTCTTTAAACAATATTATAAAGATGATGAACGTACAGCAATGCAATTCCGTGGTGATTACTATATTACAGGGGATAAAGCGAAAAAAGATGAAGACGGCTATTTTTGGTTTGAAGGCCGCGGTGATGATATTATTATTAGTTCTGGCTACACAATTGGCCCATTTGAGGTGGAAGATGCACTTGTGAAGCATCCATATGTAAGAGAATGCGCAGTAGTAGCGAGCCCAGATGAGATTCGCGGAAGTGTCGTAAAGGCATTTATCGTATTAAGAGACAATGTACAGGAAAAAGAAGATACATTGATCCCTTTACTCCAAGAACATGTTAAAACATTAACAGCACCTTATAAATATCCTCGTAAGATTGAATTTGTAGACGAACTACCAAAAACGATTTCCGGAAAAATTAGACGTGTTGAACTTAGAAAACAGGAAATGGAATTGCGGTTAAAGTAAAAGATATATTGAATATAGAATGGTAAGTGTCAACAATCTTAGCGAATCAAAATGAATATTGGAACAGCACCATATGATGTGAAATGGTGCTTTTTTTCTACATTTTGATTTCGTATGCTAAAAGGATGAGGAGGTTAAAAGGATGGGGGAATTATGGTACGGCGGAAACATTTATACGATGGAAGAAGAGAATGAAAAAGTAGAAGCGGTTTATGTTGAAAACGGAAGGATTGTTGATATAGGAACAAAACAGGACTTAGAAATTCGTTATCCATTTGAACAGTTACACAATTTAGAAGGGCGAACAATGCTTCCAGGTCTTGTTGATAGTCACATGCATCTAATTGGACATGGTGAAAGACTCCTTCGATTAGATTTATCAAAGTGTACATCTTATGAGGAAGTATTGGCTCTTGTTACAGAAAGAGTAAAAGAGACACCAGTAGGTTCTTGGATTATTGGAGAAGGGTGGAATGAAAATAATTTTACAGATACAAAAAACGTTCATGCTCATGATTTAGATAGGATTTCAAAGGAGCATCCCACTTTGTTAAAACGCGTTTGTCGTCATGTTACTTGGATAAATTCATACATACTAAAAAAAGCCAATATAACGGCAGAAACAAAGGAGCCAAAAGGTGGGAAAATCGGTCGTGATTCTTCAGGTAGATTAACGGGGCTTTTATATGAACAAGCGCAAGAGTTGATCAAACATGTTCAGCCTGAAATAAATGAAACATACTTACAAAGGGCTTTGAAGGTGGCTATTCGTGATTGCTGGAAATATGGGCTAGTAGGGGGACATACGGAAGATTTAAATTATTATGGAGGCTTTAAAAAAACATATGACGCGTTTTCATATGTCATAAAAGAAATGCCTTTTAAAGCACATTTGCTCGTTCATCATGAAGTTGCCGATGAGCGAAAAGAATATGAGAATACGCACTACATTGAATTTGGTGCGATGAAAATCTTTTCTGATGGTTCTTTTGGCGGGAGAACGGCATTATTAAGCGAGCCGTATGAGGATGCAAAAGAGACCAATGGTGTCGCGATTTATTCGCGAAATGAGCTCGCCGATCTTGTGAAAAAAGCTCGCGACTTACAAATGCCAGTTGCGATTCATACTATTGGTGATTTGTCGCTAGAGTACGTCATTGAGGCACTAGAGTTATACCGTCCTGCAGAAGGATTACGTGATCGCATTATTCATTGTCAACTGGCAAGGGAGGATTTAATTGAACGGATGAAGAAGTTGCAGGTTATTATTGATATTCAGCCCGTGTTTGTTTCATCTGATTTTCCATCTGTTATTGAAAAATTGGGAGAGCGTCGTCTTCGCTATGCATATGCTTGGAAGACTTTACTTCATGCAGGCTTACATTGTAATGGAGGCTCAGATGCGCCAATAGAACAAGTAAATCCGTTTTTAGGTATATATAGTGCTGTAACGCGAAGAAGTTTTATTGATGGAGTATGCTATATGCCTAAAGAGAGATTAACGGTATTTGAAGCAGTGTCCTTATTTACAACGGGAAGTGCTTATGCAATTGGAAAAGAGAAAAGGTGCGGAAAAATTATGAGAGGA
This sequence comes from Bacillus cereus group sp. BfR-BA-01360, assembly GCF_022663595.1. Taxonomy (NCBI): domain Bacteria; kingdom Bacillati; phylum Bacillota; class Bacilli; order Caryophanales; family Bacillaceae; genus Bacillus; species Bacillus cereus group sp. BfR-BA-01360. The sequence goes on along the minus strand of NZ_JAKUFV010000006.1, from coordinate 166,107 downwards.
TATGAAGCTGATTTTACGATTATAGACCGGGATATATTTCATATACCGGTAGAAGAACTAAAAGATATTCAAGCTATAACAGTTGTAATAGACGGGAAAATTGTGCATCAAAAATAAGATTAACACAAAAGAGTGCTAGAGCATTTGCTAGCACTCTTTTCATTACTTATAAAAACGTTCTCTGTACTTTTTCCCAGAAAGAGTTGTTTTTTAATTTCACTGTTTTAATCTGTTTATCGCTTAAACACACAACCGCTTTTTCGACTTGTTTAATACTCAGCGCTTCGTTATCCATTCCTATAACAGGATAATCGTTCCCCTCTGGTCGGAGCTTTAAAGTTAATGTACGTTCATGATTTAAAATAAATGGTGATCCGAGTGTACGATATGTGTTGTTATTTAAAGAGGCAAGTTCGCTTATTTGGAAACATGGGATAAGCGGATCAACAACAGCGCCCTGCAATGATTTATTATAAGCTGTGCTACCTGTCGGTGTAGAAATAACTAAGCCATCTCCCCGAAATGTTTCAAAATATAAGTCATCGACGTAGACATCGACGACGAATGTTTTAATAATGCTAGAGCGCAAAGAAAACTCATTTAAGCAATGAAAAGATGTATCTTGATCGACATCTATTTTAATTGTTGGATATTTACGTACTTCGATTTCATTTTTTGTAATCTCTTGAAGAGCTGATTCAACATGGTTAATATGGAAGTCGCAGTAGAAAGAAATTTCATCTTTCGCAGAAACACCTGCATATAGGCAATCTTCTCGAAAGCCAGTTTTACGAACAGCTTGTAAGAAGGTTCCATCATCTCCAACACTGACGATAGCATTTGCATTTTTTGGATGATCTAATATGGTAAAGCCGTTTTCCTCTAAAATATGATATATCGGCTTCATTTTTTCAATAAGAGCTGTTTTGTCATCACCATAAAAGAAAAATAAATTACGACGATCTGCCATTGCGTATCCCTCCATTGCAGTCTAATTATGTTTCGTGAGAAAAATCTTTCTGGACGATATGTTCAAATAGTATATTTCGATATAAAAAGCCAAAATCCCTTTTCGTTTTTAGAAAAATTTATATTTTCATTCTTCTTGAAAGCAGTTTAATGATGCATAAATTTGTCGATAATGGGTATGGAATGAAAGGATGGGTATAAATGAAGTGGCTTGCAATCGGGATTGGGATTTTTCTTATTTTTCTTTTCCTTTTATTATTGTCAAAGATATCTCTTAAAGTGACGTTTTTATATTCAGAGATGGAGAAGCAATGTTTATTTCAAGTGAAAATATGGAAGGTAAAATATACATTCGATGTATTAGAAAGAATAGAAAAGCAACAGAAAAAGACTGGTCAAAAAATTGAGAAGGCTGAAAGAGAAGGCGGTATAGAAAATAAAATTATGGCACAACTTGATAGCATCGGAGAACTGATAAAAAAGCTTCAACAAATCCATACTATCGTTAAAGATTTTTTAAAAAAGGTGAAAATCAATGGCTGGAAATGGCACTCTCAAATTGGAGCAGGCGATGCAGCTAGTACTGGAATTGTTACCGGTTATGCCTGGGGAACAAAAGGGATGATTGCCGGAGTCATTGGGCAATATATGCATATTGTCGATATACCAGACTTTGAAATTACACCTGTTTTTCAAGGGAAAGGATTTGCATCAAGGTGTGAACTGACAGCATCTTTTCATATGTATCGTGCTGTAATCACAGGAATAAAGTTGCTTATCTTTATGAGAAAGCAAAGATCTAGTGTGACAGAAAAATCTATTCAAGCATAGGGGGATATAGAATGGATCATCCAATTCAAAGTTTGATGACAACAGCAATGCAGCATTTAAAGCAAATGACAGATGTAAATACAATTATTGGTGACCCGATTAAAGCAGCGGACGGAAGTGTAATTCTTACCGTGTCGAAAGTAAGTTTTGGATTTGCTGCGGGTGGAAGTGAGTTTGGAAGGATTGAAAGTTCTGGCCGCCATCCATTTGGAGGAGGGAGCGGTGGAGGAGTCTCCATTAATCCTGTTGCCTTTCTTGTTATAAATGGAGGGGGCGTAAAAGTGTTACATTTAGATAAGCAAACGCATATTATTGACAAAGTAATTGAATTAGCGCCACAAGCTGTTGATAAAGTGAAGGAAATGATGGAGAAGCGAAAAGGCGATGAGCCAGAATTTGAAATTTAACAGTGAAAAAGAAGCTAGTCAATTGATTAGCTTCTTTATTTTTTTGTAAATGAAGCAATTTTGTTTGCATTCTGGCTAGGGACAAACTATCATTTACAGTGTACATATTTTATTTAAATAAAGGAGGAGTTTTAAGTGGCAAACGTAACTTTTAAAGGTAATCCAATGACTTTAGTTGGAACAGAAGTTAAAGTTGGCGATCAAGCACCAAACTTTCAACTATTAGCAAATGACTTATCTCCAGTAAGTTTAGAAACATATAAAGGTCAAGTGAAATTAATTAGCGTTGTCCCTTCAATTGACACAGGTGTATGCGATGCGCAAACACGCCGTTTTAATGAAGAGGCAGCTGATATTGAAAATACAAAAGTATTAACAATTAGCGTTGATTTACCATTCGCTCAAAAACGCTGGTGTGCAGCAAACGGTTTAGAAAACGTAGTAACACTTTCTGACCACCGTGACCTTTCATTTGGTGAAGCATATGGTGTTGTAATGAAAGAACTTCGTTTACTTGCTCGCGCGGTATTTGTAGTAGATAGCAACGACAAAGTTGTATACGTAGAATACGTAAGTGAAGGTACAAACCATCCAAACTATGAAGCGGCATTAGAAGCAGCAAAAGCAGCGAATTGATAAAAGGGAGGCGGCCTCTTTCTAAGAGGTCGTTTTTTCTCATATAGGATGAAATGGAAAAAGTATTCATATCGCTTTCAATTTGAAAAGGGAGCTCTAAAAAAGAGGTCGCTTTTTCTTTTTGCAAAAAATTAGATTGTGGTATGATATAAGTTATGTGTAATGGACTGAAGGAGGAATATATGTGAGTCAAACAGTAGAAACGTTATTTTCTATTTTCGATTCTTCTACCGTAATTTTACGTAAGGAATTGGATATGACATATTTAGAAGCGCTTGTAGAAACAGGGGATAACTTGTTTGAAGGAGCGATTTTGCAAGAAAATTTATCTGAATCAACAATGAAACGGTTAAATCGTGAATACAGTAAATTTAATGAAGAAACATATAAAAGTGAAGAAATTCGAAAAGCATTTCAGCTTGCGATCTTAAAAGGAATGAAAGAAGGTATACAAGCAAATCATGAGATGACGCCTGATGCAGTTGGAATATTTATGGGATACTTATTCCATAAATTTATGAAGGATCAGAAAGAAATAACTGTGCTAGATCCTGCAATTGGAACAGGAAATTTAATGACAACTATTTTTAATAGCGCTCAAGACGGAGTAGTAATGAGTGGATTTGGTGTAGAAGTAGACGATTTACTCATTAAGTTAGCCTTAGTAAATGCGAATTTGCAAAAAAAAGCAATTGAACTTTTCAATCAAGATGGACTTGCTTCACTTTATATTGATCCTGTTGATGCAGTTGTTTGTGATTTACCAGTAGGGTATTATCCGAACGAAGCTGGCTCAAGTGAATATAAGTTAAAAGCAGATGAAGGAATGTCTTATGCGCATCACTTATTTATTGAACAAAGTGTCAAGCATACGAAAGATGGAGGATACTTATTTTTCTTAGTGCCAAACTTTATTTTTGAAAGTGAGCAGGCGCCAAAGCTTCATGCGTTTATTAAAGAAACATGTTTTATTCAAGGGCTATTACAGCTACCTGTTTCCATGTTTAAAAACGAAAAAAATGCAAAAAGTATATTTGTTCTCCAAAAAAAAGGAGAAAAGATAGAAATGCCAAAACAGGCGCTATTAGTGGAATTACCTAAGTTTTCTAATGTGAAGGCGATGGAGGATATGATGAGCCAATTAAATAATTGGTTTGCAACTCATAAAGCATAAAACATGTAACAGATGTATTTATTTATGTAATACAGTTTTATAAGGTGGGTATGTAATTTAAATATACACAAGATTAAACTGAATTTTTTTGAAATCTGTAATATATATTTTTTCTTGGTGTTACAATTTTTTCACTTGAAATATATGGCGGACGATGTTTAAATTAAAATCGTGAGTATAAAATTCATCAAAATGAAACGTTTTCATTTTGATGAATTTAAAGAGATAAAATCGAGCGGTTTGTGGTTTTCCACATAACTACCAAGAGAAAAAGGGGCGAAAGATTAGATGTCAAAAATCATCGCGATTAATGCAGGAAGTTCTTCCTTGAAGTTTCAATTATTTGAAATGCCAAGTGAGAAAGTATTAACAAAAGGTTTAGTAGAACGTATTGGTTTAGAAGACAGTATTTTCACAATTACTGTAAATGGTGAGAAGCAAAAAGAAATTACAAATATTCCAGATCATGCAGTGGCAGTTAATATGCTTCTTAATAAATTAACTGAAAATGGAATCGTGAAATCTCTTGATGAGATTAGCGGTATCGGTCATCGTGTTGTACATGGCGGTGAAAAATTTGCTGACTCTGTATTAATTACAGATCAAGTATTAGCAGATATTGAAGACTTAAGCGAATTAGCACCACTTCATAATCCAGCAAACATTGTTGGTATTAAAGCGTTCCAAGAAGTACTTCCAAACGTACCAGCAGTAGCAGTATTCGATACAGCATTCCACCAAACAATGCCGGAATCTGCGTATCTTTACAGCTTACCATATGAGTACTATGAGAAATACGGTATCCGTAAATATGGTTTCCATGGAACTTCTCATAAATATGTAACAGAGCGTGCAGCTGAATTATTAGGCCGTCCACTTGAAAGCTTACGTCTTCTTTCTTGTCATTTAGGTAATGGTGCAAGTATCGCAGCTGTAGAAGGTGGAAAATCTATCGATACGTCAATGGGATTCACTCCACTTGCTGGTGTAACAATGGGGACGCGTTCTGGTAACATTGACCCTGCGCTAATTCCATACATCATGGAAAAAACGGGACAAAGTGTAGAAGAAGTAGTAAATGTATTAAACAAGAAAAGTGGTATGTTAGGTCTTACTGGATATTCTAGTGACTTACGTGACATTATTGCGAAAGAAGAAGAAGGCGACCACCGTGCAAAAGTAGCACTTGATGTGTTCGTAAGCCGTATTCACAAATACATTGGTTCTTACGCAGCTCGCATGAAAGGTGTTGACGCAATCATCTTCACAGCTGGTATAGGTGAAAATAGCGCCATCATTCGTGAGCGCGTATTAGAAGGTCTTGAGTACATGGGCGTATACTTTGATGCAAAACGCAACAACGTATTCGGTGAAGAAGCATTTATCAGCTTCCCACACTCTCCAGTAAAAATTATCGTAATTCCAACTGACGAAGAAGTTATGATCGCTCGTGACGTTGTTCGTCTTGGAAATGTTGGTTAATATATATCAGAAAGACGGAATCTTACATGATTCCGTCTTTTTTTGTGAGGAAATTGAAAATCTGTCTCTATGTATGAAATTCACATATGTGTACTTACCAAGTTTGCGAAGAAAAAGCAGAAATATGTTACAATAGAAAAAAATTGAGCGAGGTGATTGTTGCGATGCAATCGAAGCGAGAACAATCCATTTTACAAGAGATAAAAGAGTGGGAAAGACAATTGATAGAGCAAGAGGCGACTGATTTCCAAAAGATGTTTGATAAATGGATGTATGAAATAGTAGAAAAATTACCTAAAAAAAAGCGTGCAAACCTTTTTGCAAAAGTAGATGGCTGGCTATTTCATCTTCATGCATTTATTCAAAGCTCACAATCGCAATTAGATGCGCGCAATCGTATTTTAGGTACGGCTAGATTATTTGATGAATCCATTGAGAACTTAGATGACTTAAAAGTATTATCTATTGATCAATTAACATACATAGCAGAACAACAGACAGCGCGTCATCGACTATACTCTTTTGTACAAGGAGGAGCAACTGGTGTAGGTGGTTTATTCCTATTAACTGCGGATTTTCCTGTTATGATTGCGCTAAATGTAAAAGCTGTGCAGCTCATTGCAACTTCGTTTGGGCATGATGTGAATAAGCCGTATGAAATGATGCTTGCTTTAAAAGTATTTCACGCTGCATTATTGCCAACAAGATTACAGCAATATGCTTGGTCCAATTTACTGCAAGAATTAGAGCAAGAAGATTCTTACTTTTATGAAGGAGAAGAAGAGGTATTAAAACCAGCTTCAATAGAGGTTGTGCTTAAACAAATTTTGAAGACATTTTCAATTTATGCACTTCGTCGTAAATTATTTCAAGGTGTTCCTGTGCTAGGAATTGCAATTGGTTCCACTGTGAATTATCGTTTAACAAGAAATGTCACCGAATTTGCAAACAGATTTTATCAAGTGCGCTACTTATTAGAGAAAGAGAAACGTGTATGAAAAAAAAGCGAGAGGCCAAGGCCTTTCGCTTTTTAGTTTGTTGCATGTTTTTTGGACATAGGAATGGATACGGTTTTCTTTTCTGCTTTTGGATAGTAAATAAAGTCCAATGTTTTGGATTGAACAGCAATGGAAAGAATCGTAAATGCAATTTCCGTCCAGTTTAAATAATATAATGAAAGTGCAAGAACAATCGCGTCAAAGACGAAGAAAATTTGCCCAATTGTAAAGCGTGTTTTTTTGCTTAATACAATGGTTAAAATATCGTCTCCGCCGGTTGCACCGCCAAATCGTAATATAAAACCGAGACCAATACCAGCTAACGCACCACCAAGTACAGCGGCAATCCATAAATGATTTGATAAATCTACCGCAAATGGAGAGTAGTTCTCCATAAAAGAATAAAATACGCCGAATGAAATCGAACCCAGAAATGAATAGCCAACCATCTTTTTGCCTAAAAATGTAGCACATAATAAGATGACAGGAATATCCATTAATACAGTCGAAATCGACGGTGAAATATCAAAAAAGTTTTGGATAAATAATGCAATTCCAACAAATCCACCTTCTGTTAAGTGGTTTTGGAAATGAAAATGATATAGTGCTGCTGATAAAATAAATGAACCAATTAAAACCATAAAAATTTCTTTAATAATTTGTCGACTTTGGATGTTCCTCATCGTTATTCCTTCTTTCCGTAGTTAGTAGTCTTTTTTCGTTTTGTAAACTAACTACGAGCGCATAGTAGCTGTCAGTTAGTTTACATCAAACTAACTACGCTATATGTCGCTGAAGAAATAACGAATAATCCTCTCGTCCATCAATTCTCCCTACTTTCGTTTTAGTTTAAGCCTAAAAAACGACTAAACAAAACTTTGGTAGAATTTCCTATTTAGCAATCCTATTCTCTTTTTTGTTTTGTTTAGCAAGTAACAGTGTGACTTAAACAAAACGCTATGTGTAAGAAGAATCTTTTCTTTGCCAAATTATCCTTCGGGCAATCATAATTTCCCCACTCTCGTATTTTTTCGCTAGACTAAAGGATCTGAGCTGAAAAATACGCTACGTGTAAGATTCATCAATTCGATGCCACATGCTCCTTCGAGCGATCATGATATCAAAATCCTTTCTGTAAAGATTTTATACTATTATATCATACTTTCAAAAAATGTATGCGTAAGGAAACCGACAATAATTGGAGGGAATCTACAGATTTCATTGTTTTTTTGAGATGATGGTGTGACATTTCGATATTTTTGTAAGATAATGCAAGTTATTTCAACAAGGAGTTTCATAACTTATGAATCGGTTTATCATGTAGTATATGAAAAAAACGAGTGCATCGTGTGCTGCCTTTTGACAAAAAGAAAGGACATGTCCCAAATGTAAATCGGGACATGTCCTTTATGGATGAGTTTTTCCGTGAGATACATCTTGCGTAAGACGATACCAAAGCCATAAATCATTAATAATGGAAGCAAGGTCTGCAATTTCAGAATTAAGTCTACAGGAAATCTCGAAGTTTTCCTCGTTATTGAGACGATGTTGTTTTTGATTAATATGATATTCAAGTTCTTTTATGCGATCAGGTATTTTTCCGCGAATTTGTTCCCACTTTAATAGAATTGTGTGTTGCACCTTTTCTGGGATGTCTTCCCATTCCTCTTGTAAATGTGGTATTTCAATTCCTAGATGTTCATCATAAATAAAATATGGTTTCATATAGACACCCCACTTTCTGTTTCTATTGTATCGAAAAGGAGAAAGAAGTTCGATAGAATTGTGAGAATTTTTTTGAATATCTCTTGATTCATTTGAAAAAAGATGATAAAGTTTGGATTATTATAAGTAATAATGAATATTTATTCTTTTAGGGGGTATAAAATGGAGAAGAAAAAAGTTGTGTTAGCATATTCTGGAGGCCTTGATACTTCTGTTGCAATTAAATGGTTGCAAGAAAAAAATTATGATGTTATCGCTCTTTGTTTAGATTTAGGAGAAGGGAAAGATTTAGAGTTTGTAAAAGAAAAGGCACTTTCAGTAGGTGCGATTAAATCGTACATGATCGATGTGCAAGAAGAATTTATGAATGAATATGCATTGGTGGCTTTGCAAGGGCATACGTTATATGAAGGGAAATATCCTCTTGTTTCTGCATTATCTCGTCCGCTAATTGCGAAAAAACTAGTTGAGATTGCAGAACTAGAAGGTGCTAGTGCGGTTGCACACGGATGTACCGGTAAGGGGAATGACCAAGTTCGTTTTGAAGTATCGATTCAAGCATTAAACCCATATTTAGAAGTAATTGCGCCAGTGCGTGAATGGAAATGGTCACGTGAGGAAGAAATTGCGTATGCAAAAGAAAACGATGTACCCATTCCCATTAATTTAGATAGCCCATTTTCTATTGACCAAAACTTATGGGGACGCAGTAATGAGTGCGGAATTTTAGAAGATCCTTGGGCAGCGCCACCAGAAGATGCGTATGAAATGACTGTACCATTAGAAAATACACCAGATCAGCCAGAATTTGTAGAAATCGGATTTGAAGAAGGTGTACCAACAACATTAAATGGAACAACTTACTCACTTTCACAATTAATGAAAACGTTAAATTCACTTGCTGGAAAGCATGGAATTGGGCGTATCGATCATGTAGAAAACCGCCTTGTCGGTATTAAATCGCGTGAGGTGTATGAATGCCCAGCGGCGATGACATTACTTACAGCTCATAAAGAACTTGAAGATTTAACACTTGTAAAAGAAGTAGCTCACTTTAAACCGATGATGGAACAAAAACTAACAGAATTAATCTATAATGGCTTATGGTTCTCGCCTTTAAAACAAGCGCTTGTTGCTTTTTTACAAGAAACACAAAAAACAGTATCAGGTACAGTGCGTGTAAAATTATTTAAAGGGCACGCGATTGTAGAAGGACGTAAATCAGAATATTCCTTATATGATGAGAATTTAGCGACTTATACAGTGAATGATGAATTTAACCACGATGCAGCAGTTGGTTTTATTTCACTATTTGGTCTTCCAACAAAGGTATATAGTCAAGTAAATCAGAAGAAGGTGGAAGCGTGAGTAAGCTGTGGGGGGGACGCTTTACAGAAGAAGCAGAAGCATGGGTCGAGGAGTTTGGGGCATCCATCTCCTTTGACAAACAATTAGTGAAACAAGATATAGAAGGCAGTATTGCACATGTTATGATGCTTGCGAAACAAGGGATTGTAACAAACGATGAAGCAGAGAAAATAAAAGAGGGCCTTCAATATTTATTAGAAGAAGCGAAAGAGAACAAACTACACTTTTCGGTAGAAGCTGAAGATGTTCATTTGAATATTGAAAAGATGTTAATTGAACACATTGGCGAAGTAGGAGGAAAGCTTCATACAGGTCGCAGCCGTAATGATCAAGTCGCAACAGATATGCACTTGTATTTAAAAGAGAAAGTACAAGATATAATAAATGCTATAAAACAATTGCAGAAGGTTCTTGTCGATCAAGCAGAAGAGAATATTGAAACCATTATGCCAGGGTATACACATTTGCAGCGTGCACAACCGATTTCTTTTGCACACCATATACTCGCATACTTTTGGATGTTAGAACGTGATGTGAATCGCTATGAAGATTCTTTGAAACGTATAAATGTTTCCCCGCTTGGCGCAGGTGCTCTTGCAGGAACAACATTTCCAATTGATCGTGCATATAGCGCAAAGCTTCTCGATTTTGAAGGGATATATGAAAATAGTTTAGATGCGGTAAGTGATCGTGATTTTATACTAGAATTTTTGAGCAATTCATCTATGTTAATGATGCATATATCACGCTTTTGTGAAGAACTTATTTTATGGAGCAGTCAGGAGTTTCAATTTATTGAAATGAGCGATCGATATGCAACGGGAAGTAGCATTATGCCACAAAAGAAAAATCCGGATATGGCGGAACTGATCCGTGGTAAAACAGGAAGAGTGTATGGGAACTTATTCAGTTTATTAACAGTAATGAAAGGATTACCGCTAGCCTATAACAAAGATTTGCAAGAAGATAAAGAAGGAATGTTTGATACAGTTAAAACGGTAGAAGGCTGTCTTCATATTATGGCTGGTATGTTAGAAACGATGACTGTAAATAAAGAAAACATGGGGCAGGCTGTAACGCAGGATTTTTCTAATGCAACAGAAGTCGCTGATTACTTAGCAAACAAAGGACTCCCATTCCGCCAGGCGCATGAAATTGTTGGCAAGCTCGTTCTTCATTGCACGAAAAAAGGAATCTATTTATTAGATGTGCCGCTTGAAACATATAAAGAAATGAGCCCTTTATTTGAAGAAGATTTATATGAGGTTCTATCACCTTATGCAGCAGTAAAACGCCGTAATAGTGCAGGTGGGACAGGATTTGTTCAAATTGAACAGGCGTTGGAAAAAGCGAAGATATTAGTGGGAGAAGTTACTAGGAATTGAGTTGAAAGGTACACCAGTCTGTTAAAATCTGATGTGCTTTCTGTTTTGTTAGTATTTAAGTAAAATAACAATTTGGGGGAAGTTTATCCCGCTATTTTAGGGCAGCCCGATTGGTGAGGGCTCATAATCAGTGGGGGGGATGAAGAAAACCCTCACTGATTAAAGTTTCACTTAGTATGCATCGTTTTACTGTTAATTAACTTAATTGTAAATGTGGAAGTAACGTTTCTAATTCATTTACATTCATAGAGTAATAGACTTTTTTGAAGGGATTAAAATCCAAGGACCTTCATTCCTTTGCCGTGTTTTTCGTTGTATTCGGCATAAATGTCATGTATTTCAGTTGCAAATGGAGTATTTCTTCTGAGCTTGGCATAAGGAATAAGAGTGAAAGAGAATTGAATTGCTATTTTTAGCATTCTTGCAATTAAATATAAATGATAAAAATGCTCTCCAATAGACCATTTTTCATTCTGGGGGAGATACCATAGTTGTTCTTGAGATAGTGTGAATGGAGATAAGGAAGGAAGTGGTTTCTTTGGACATGTAATGTATGAAAATGTTTTGAGATGTTTTCCGATTGCATATTTTTATATCTTCCACAATTTTTTCCTCATTATAACATGTTTCGTGTGGATGTAAGTCAGCCTAGAGCAATCTGTTCTAGGCTGACAGTTTTATCAATTAATCGTACTTATGTCGATCTTCCGTAATTCGAATATACTCAATATCCATCAAATCTCGAAGTAATGCACCGTTACTTAGTTCCACACCATGTTTTTCTTTGAAATGTGTGCGAATCGTATCTAACATTTCGATTTCTTTCCCATTTACATCTAAAATAATACGTTCATAATCATCCATATTAGCCTCCTCCTTTCCTAAACACATATATTTTGTCCGCTTATTTCTAAAAAATGTATGTTAAAATAATGTTAGGAAATGAGAAAGGGATGGAAAATGAGTCGTATTTATTTGGTAGGGTTAATTTTATACACGCTAATTGTATTACACGTAGCATTCCCGAGTATATTTTCATTTGAGAATGTAGAAACAGTACACGTGGCGTTATTTACCTTTACTTTATTTTTGATAGATTGCTGTATTTCGATATGGCTTTTGAAAAGAAAACATGTACAAGATAAAAAAGAAATAGAACGGAAAAAGAGAAAACATTCATTTTGGATGACAACGTATTGTTTTTCTTTAGTAATTATTGCTGCTTTTTTTAGTGAGAATGTTCCGTTAGAAAGAGTAAATATCGGATTTGGAGCGATGATATTTGCATACTATTTTTTCATGCACTTCCTTCCTTATATGGAAGAAAAGCGAGGAGGAGAGGAAGATCCGCTTATAGAAGAAGCGAAAGAACAAGAGCATGAGAGAATAGAAGAAGATATGAAGAAACTTGGAGAACAAAAGTGGTATTTAAAATCTAAAATCATATATGTTCTTTGCTTTATTACGCCGCCAATCGGTTATTTGTATATGTTCTTCGTAAAAAATGACAGAAGATGCAAGGCGATCTTATTTAACGATAGCGACAATAATGATGGTGTTATGGTCTTTGAAATTCTTTCCCCCTTATGTACTTGCGGTTGTCATTGTTGTCGTGGTTTGTCTTGTATTTATAGTGAAATATGTGAAATAAGTTGTAGTTGTAGGTGTCTTCTCAGTAGGAGTTATAGATATAATTGATGCTGCCGATGGAATTACAGATGAGGTAGACAGTGATAGTGTAGCGCAAACATCAGCTCCAGAAGCAACGGATGTAGAGTATATAGCAGAGGGAAATCCGAATACTCATCATGTAACACCCCATGAAAGAGTTTTACCCGACAGGAGTACAACATGGGTAGATGGTGATGTAAATACACAAGATGGCTGGGAGCAGCATAATCCGGATTACAGAATTCCTAAAGTAGAAAAATAAATAGGGTAGATAAGAGGAAGCCTCTTATCTACCCTAATTTATTTTTATGAATTAAAGCTCACCTTGCTCTTCATCACCGCGAACAACCAGGACATCGCATTTTGCATAGCGAATAATATGTTCAGAGACGCTACCAATTAAGAAGCGCTCTACAGCATTTAAACCAGTGGCACCGCACATGATTAAGTCTACTTTATGTTTGGGAGCAATTTCTTTTGAAATTTTAGATTTTGGATTACCGAATTCTAGTACAGTTTCTACCTTTTCAAGACCTGCTTCTAGTGCCGTTTTTTTGTAGTCTTCTAATAAGTCTTCTGCAAAAAGATTAGCACGTTCAGCAATCGCACGGCTATATGCTTCCACTGCAGAGTAAGCTTTCACATCAACGATATGAGCAATTGTTAGTGTCGCATTGTTACGTTTCGCGACTTGAATTGCTTTTTTAAAAGCTTTTTCAGCCTCTTTAGAACCATCTACAGCAATTAAAATATTTGTATATGTATTAGTCATAGTAAATTCCTCCCAATTGATTTTATAACCCTTTACAACTTAATTATAAAACAAATTCTGGTAATATACGTAAAAAAACGTTACAGAATTTTGAAAAGTTTGTTTTGATTCTTTTTAGTTGTAATTGCAGCAAGAACTTGTTACATATGGAGTATAGTAATTTAAAAGGAGGCATGTTTGTGAGACACGCGCTCATTACAGCCGGTACAAAAGGTTTAGGAAAGCAAGTAACAGAGAAATTATTAGCGAATGGACATTCTGTAACAGTCACATACCATAGCGACAGAAGCGCTGTAGAGGAAATGAAAGAAAAGTATAATCATATAGAAGAACGTCTACAGTTTATACAAGCGGATGTCACGAAGAAAGAAGATTTACATAAAATAGTAGAAGAAGCGACAAAGCGTTTTGGTAAGATCGATTTTTTAATTAATAATGCGGGTCCTTATGTGTTTGAACGAAAAAAATTAGTGGATTATGAAGAACAGGAATGGAATGAGATGATTCAAGGAAATTTAACGGCGGTATTTCATCTGTTAAAACTCGTTGTTCCAATTATGAGAAGGAATCAATTTGGTCGCATTATTAATTATGGATTTCAAGGGGCCGATAGTGCACCGGGATGGATATATCGTTCAGCTTTTGCAGCAGCAAAAGTAGGGCTTGTTTCATTAACGAAGACAGTTGCTTATGAAGAAGCAGAATATGGTATTACAGCAAATATGGTTTGCCCAGGTGATATTATTGGTGAGATGAAAGAAGCAACAATTCAAGAAGCGCGCATATTGAAAGATAAGCGTACGCCAATTGGTAGATCAGGAACAGGTGAAGATATCGCACGTACCATCTCATTTTTATGCGAAGAAGATTCTGATATGATTACGGGTACAATTATTGAAATAACAGGGGCAGTTGATGTAATTCATCGATATCGACAAAAGTAAATAAAGTGAAACTTTAATCAGTGGAGGTTCTTCATCCCCACTGATTATGAGCTCTCACCAATCGGGCTGTTACGGGCAGCCCTACTCCCACCTATCTTCCTTGCTTCTTTCTGAATCTTGAGGTGGGAGTCTTACTGCCCTAAAATAGTGGGATAAAATCTATCGGAAAACTTGTGTTATTTTTTGTAAAATATTGAAGGATTATGTTAGAATATAGGGGCATAGAAAGCGTTTTAAAAAATGATTTAGGGGTCATTTCATAACTCAAGGGGGAATTAATAATGCGTATCGGTATTCCAACAGAAATTAAAAACAATGAAAACCGTGTGGCAATGACGCCAGCTGGTGCTGTACATCTTGTACAAAATGGTCATGAAGTTTTTGTTCAAAAAGGTGCAGGTTTAGGTTCTGGTTTTACAGATGAAGAATACGTACAAGCTGGAGCGAAACTTGTTGAAACTGCTGAAGAAGCATGGAATCAAGATATGGTTATGAAAGTTAAAGAACCGATTGAAAGCGAATATAAATATTTTAGAGAAGGTTTAATTTTATTCACATATTTACATCTAGCTCCAGAACCTGAGTTAACAAAGGCTTTAATTGATAATAAAGTGATATCAATTGCTTATGAAACAGTACAATTAGATAATCGTTCTTTACCATTACTTGCACCGATGAGTGAAGTAGCAGGTCGTATGGCTGCACAAATTGGAGCGCAGTTCCTTGAGAAAAATAAAGGCGGCAAAGGTATTTTACTTGCAGGCGTTCCAGGAGTAAAACGTGGGAAAGTAACAATTATCGGTGGCGGTCAAGCTGGTACAAACGCAGCGAAAATTGCGGTTGGACTAGGTGCGGATGTAACAATCATCGACTTAAGTGCAGAACGTCTTCGTCAATTAGATGACATTTTCGGAAATCAAGTAAAAACGTTAATGTCTAATCCTTACAATATTGCACAAGCTGTAAAAGAATCTGATCTTGTAATCGGTGCAGTATTAATTCCAGGTGCAAAAGCGCCAAAACTTGTAACAGAAGAAATGATTCAATCAATGGAACCAGGTTCTGTGGTTGTTGATATCGCGATTGACCAAGGTGGTATTTTCGAAACAACGGATCGCATTACAACTCATGATAACCCAACTTATGAAAAACATGGCGTTGTGCATTATGCAGTTGCAAACATGCCAGGTGCGGTTCCACGTACATCAACTCTTGCATTAACAAACGTAACAGTACCATATGCGGTACAAATTGCAAACAAAGGCTACAAACAAGCTTGCCTAAGCAATACTGCATTATTAAAAGGTATTAACACATTAGATGGCTATGTAACATTCGAAGCAGTTGCAGAAGCTCATGGCTTACAATACGCTGATGCGAAAGAGCTGCTTGAAAAAGCTCCTGCTTTATCATAATAAATATTGGGTGAGGCCCTTCTTGTGATAAGGAGGGCTTTTTGTTTAGAAATTCCTTGAAATGTTTTTTTCTTGCTAATACGATTCCTCTTATGATAGTTTGAAATGATGTATGTGAGCTAGTAAACTAGGTTTTCAGCATCCGATAGAATACGTTTGATATGTACGTAAGAAAACGGAGGAATAAAGATGAATGTCGAATGAACAAGATTCAAAGTGAAGCCAGGAAAAAGTCATCGTGTAGATGAATGGATGCAGCTTCTTAATGACAATATGAAAGAAGTGCTTTTGACACTAAACGACGAAAAAATGTATGTAGAGACAATTTTCCGGGAAATAAGAGATGGAGAAGAGTACTTATATTGGTATTCTGTACAAGGAGAAGGGGGGACTCTTGTCGAAAATTCTCATCATGAAATTGATAAAAAGCACTTAGCATTTTGGTATGCATGTATTGATGAAGAAGCACCAGCTGTCGATATGAAAACAGAAGTTATAATGATTCAAGATGTTGTCAAAGAAGCGATGAAAGAATAGAATGATAGTTTGTATATAAGCAGAAAAGCGCATCAACATAGATGGGCTTTTTTCGTTAAGATGCAATTGGTAAAAAAGATGAATGAAATAATTTACAAAAGATATACTAATATATAGGATATTGCAAGAGTCGTAATAGTTGAGAAATATTGATTACATTCCATTAATGTGAATAATCAGAAAATTTATGGTATAATATAGGAAAAGGGGGCTTATATGAGGCAAATACATGGAGCAATCTACATCTATATAACACTGTTTTTTATTGGAGTGTCTTATTACTTAGAGCATTCATACTCGCACCCAATTTTAACTTTTTTGAGCGGGACTTGTATGGTTATAGCGATTTTTGTACATCTTTTCTCAGTTTGGATTGTAAATTTTCAAGTGAATATTAGTAAGATGAAAGAAGGCACTTTTTGAGTGCCTTCTTTTTATCATTCTTAACTGCTGAATTTTGAGGTGAGGGTCTTATTGCCCGCAAATAGCGGGATAAAACTTTTAGGGGGGGGATGAAATGAGGGGAAAGAGCTCAATGGTTTGGGTATTTGTTTTTTTAAGTATTTTCCTTACAGTACTCACATCATGTGCATCTACATTTCCATCTAAACAAATCGCTACTGTAGAAGGGTATGTCATAGTGGGAAATGATAATGTATATTTCATCACGAATAAAAAATTTGAAACAAAAGCAGAGTTTCAAGAGTATATAGAAGAGCGACTACATGAGAAGTTTCCAACTGACACTGTTTTGAAATTTGTTGATAGCAGCACATATCAGCAGTTGAAATCAGGATATAAAATAAAAGTATGGTTTTCTCAAATACTTGAGAGCTATCCAGCCCAAATGATTGTTGAGAAGTTTGAGGTAGTAGATAAAAAGGTAGCATTCTCGCTACCTTTTTTTATTTCACAAACTGCAATTCTTTCGGGAATTTTGTTAAAATTTCTGTTCCGTCTTTTGTGATGTAAATATCATCTTCAATTCGAACTCCGCCTACATTTGGTACGTAAATTCCTGGTTCAATTGTGAAGACCATGCCTTCTTTTAATGGAGATTCGTTTCCTTCTTTTACATCTGGATATTCATGTACACTAATACCAAGGCCATGGCCGAGGCGATGCGGGAAGAAGTCTCCGTAGCCAGCGTCTGCAATAACAGAACGGGCAGCGCGGTCGATAGCACCGAGTGTAACGCCCGGTTTACATGCTTCAATTGCTTGTAGTTGTCCAGATAGTACGGTGTTATAAATACGCGTTTGTTCTTCAGAAATATCGCCGAATGCGACTGTGCGTGTAATATCAGAACAGTAACCATCAATAATTACACCTAGGTCGAATAGAACGAAGTCACCGCGCTTCATTTTGTTAGCGCCTGGTACACCGTGAGGTAGAGCTGAATTCGCTCCAGTTAAGACCATCGTGTCGAATGACATTTTATGTATACCTTTTTTCTTTAGTTCATGTTCGATAATGGCTAGTACTTCTAATTCACTACGATTTTCTTTAATGGCCTCTACACCAATACCGACAGCATAATCAGCCATATGAGCAGCTTCACGTAAAATAGAAAGTTCTTTTTCATCTTTAATTAAACGAAGCTCACGCACTTTTTCTTCTGCAGAGTGAAAAGTTGCATTTGGGAATAATTCTGTTAATGCTTCATAGCGTTCCACATTTAAGTGTTCTTTTTCAATTGCAACTGCATTTGCTTTGATACTGCGGTCTTTCAATATTTTTGCAATCATATCCCACGGTCTGTCAGTATCAGTAAATCCAATAATTTCGTGTGTCCATCCAGCGTTTCGTGCTTGATTTTCTTCCATTTTCGGACAAATTAAAATAGGTTCTTGTTCTTGGAATACAAATAGACCGAGTAGTCTTTCGTGCGGTTCGCAATGGAAGTTCGTCATGTAGAAAACGTTTGGTGTAGAAGTTAAGAAGGCTGCTTCTACGTCTTGTTCTTGTAGCCAGTGCATGAATTTTTCTAATCTAGTATTCATCGATCGACACCTCCGAGATTTCAGTTACATATATAACTTTACATCGGATGAAAGAGTTATGACAAGTAAATAGATGTTAGAAAAGACAGGAAATTGTGAAATCATGTAGAATAAAAGGTGTGAGTAAGGAGGAATGTAACAATGAAAATATCTTATCACGGGCATTCAGTTGTAAAGATTGAAACGAATGGAAAAGCGATTGTAATTGACCCATTTTTAACAGGAAATCCGAAAACAGATTTAAAAGCGGAAGATGTAAAGGTAGATGCGATTCTTTTATCGCACGGCCATGGAGATCATGTGGGTGATACAGTCGAAATTGCAAAGCGGAATGATGCGATTGTAGTAGCTCCTTTTGAACTAGCGACGTTTTTAGGATGGCAAGGTGTGAAGACGCATCCAATGCATATCGGTGGGGCGCATGAATTTGATTTTGGAAAAGTAAAGTTTACGCAAGCATTCCATGGTTCTAGCTACATCGATGAAGAGAATAAGACGATTACATATACAGGAATGCCAGCTGGGATTTTATTTACAGCAGAGGAGAAAACAATTTATCATGCAGGAGATACAGCATTATTTTCTGATATGAAATTAATTGGAGATCGTAATGATATTGAATTAGCATTTTTACCAATTGGTGATAACTTTACAATGGGACCAGAAGATGCCGCGTTAGCAGCGAAATGGATTGATGCGAAAACAGTTGTGCCGATGCATTATAATACGTTCCCGGTTATTGAACAAGACCCACATCGCTTTGTTGAAAAACTAACAAACTGTACAGGGAGAGTATTAGAAGTGGGAGAAAGTATTACACTATAGAAAAGAAACCCTTCATTTGATTGAACAAGTGAAGGGTTTCTTTATGTATGAAAAATAGGTGTAAGAATTCATTTGTTATATGGAAAATAGTACAGATATATAAAGAGAGTGTGTAACAGTTTTGAAAATATAGTATACTAAACATACAATACATGAAGAATTTAGGGAAAAGAAAGTATGGTGAAACCATTTGGCTACCAAACATAACCAAATTTTAGAGCATATTAATAACTTGCCAGTAGGGCATAAAATTTCTGTCCGTCAAATTGCGAAGGATTTAGGTGTCAGTGAAGGAACAGCATATCGCGCAATTAAAGATGCAGAAAATAAAGGGTATGTAAGTACGATTGAACGCGTGGGAACAATTCGAATTGAACAAAAGAAGAAAGAAAATATTGAAAAACTGACATATGCAGAAGTCGTTAACATTGTCGATGGCCAAGTGTTAGGTGGGAGAGAAGGATTACATAAGACATTAAATAAATTCGTAATTGGCGCAATGAAATTAGAAGCGATGATGCGCTATACAGAAGCTGGGAACTTATTGATTATTGGGAACCGTACAAATGCGCATCAGCTTGCACTAGAAAGAGGAGCTGCTGTATTAATTACAGGTGGGTTTGATACGGAAGATTATGTGAAGAAATTAGCAGATGAATTGAGGTTGCCGATTATTTCAAGTAGCTATGATACATTTACGGTGGCGACACTAATTAATCGCGCGATTTACGATCAGCTTATTAAAAAGGAAATCGTACTTGTTGAAGATATTTTAACACCAATTGAAGAAACGTTATATTTAAAGCCAGATGATAAAGTGGAGAGATGGCATGCTTATAATAAAGAAACGATGCATGGACGTTATCCAATCATCGATGACAATAAAAAAGTATTAGGAATCGTAACGTCAAAAGATATGATTGGGGTTGCAAAAGAAACACCGATTGAGAAGGTCATGACAAAGCAACCGATTACAGTGAATGGAAAAATGTCTGTTGCTGCGGCAGCACGTATGATGGTTTGGGAAGGAATTGAAATGCTTCCTGTGGTGGATGAAGGAAGCAAACTGCAGGGAATTATTAGTCGTCAAGATGTACTTCAGGCATTGCAAATGATTCAGCGTCAGCCACAAGTAGGAGACACAATTGATGATATCGTAACAAGTCAATTTGTAAATCAAAAAGAAACAAAACATGAACAAAATTATCAATTTTCAGTAACGCCACAAATGACGAATTCATTAGGAACGTTATCTTATGGTGTATTTACAACGATTGTAACAGAGGCGACCAATCGTGTGATTCGAGCGCAAAAGAAGAGTGATTTAATCGTTGAAAATTTAACGATTTACTTTGTAAAACCGGTCCAAATTGATCATATCGTATCAGTTCATCCAAAGGTATTAGAAATTGGTCGTAAATTTGGAAAAGTTGATGTCGAAGTACATCATGAAGGAAATGTTGTGGGGAAAGCACTGCTTATGGTGCAGTTAATTGATCGATAAATAGAATGAAAAAAGAAGCGTGCAGGACTTTCATAGCAAGAGTCGTATAAAAAATGTCGTTTGAAGCGGAATAATTGCACTTTCACATGCAAGGAAATCTATTGTATGTACATTCAGCTTTTGTTGTATAGATCGATTGTGAAATTGAAAAGAAATAAAAAAGCATCTGCTCAAATAGCCGATGCTTTTTTACATTACATTGTTTTATAGGCTTCTGCTTCTTTTACAGCTAGAGGTAAGAAATGCTTATATTGACGGAAGCCATTTAAAATACTTGCAATGCCAAATAAGAGAAATAATGCGCCGACAATGATTCGGGCAGTAGAAAGCTCTAGGAAAAATTGATTGAAACCAAATAAAGCAACAAATGAACCGAGTGCCATTGCCGACTTTCCGGAAAGCCAGCCTTTCTCCATTGGACGGTTTGTACGAAAATATTTTGTTTTATAGAAAAGATACAACATAAATGAGATGATAATACAAAAGACTAATACTGGCATAATACAATCCTCCATTATTTTGCATATTCTGTTTCTCCGCAGAATGACAAGTATAAGTGAAAAATCTAAACTTTCTGATTTATATTATAAAGGAATTGTTCGCATGTATGAAATATTTTCCGCTATAATGGAGAATAAAGTGAAAATAGGGTATATAAATATCGATTGATACAAAGGAGATTATACATATGCATGAACAAATTTTAGCGGCAATCCAAGAGTTTGATACAATTATTATTCATCGTCATGTGCGTCCAGATCCAGATGCACTAGGATCTCAATGTGGACTGGGCACAATGTTACAAGAATCGTTTCCAGAAAAAAATATTTATATGGTTGGTTACAATGAACCGTCTTTATCGTATTTACGAGTAATGGACGAGATTGAAGATAGTGTATATGAAAATGCACTTGTTATTGTTTGTGATACAGCCAATCAGGAACGTGTTTGTGATCAGCGCTATACAAAAGGGAAGATGTTAATTAAAATTGATCATCATCCAAATGAAGACCCGTACGGGGATATTACATGGGTGGATACAACAGCAAGCTCTACAAGTGAATTAATTTACGAGTTTTATTCTTATGGGAAAGAGAAAGGCTTAAAAATGACAGCGGAAGCAGCGCGTCTTATTTTCGCAGGAATTATTGGAGATACAGGACGTTTCTTATTTCCGAATACAACCGCAAAAACGTTCCGCTATGTCAGTGAACTTGTCGAAATGGGTGTTACATTTACTGAATTATATGATGAGATGTATAAAACGAAAGAGAAAATCGCTCGTTTAAACGGCTACATTTTACAAAATTTTACGATGACAGAAGAAGGTGCGGCCTACATTAAGTTAACGAAAGAAATATTACAACAATTTGATGTGCTTCCTTCAGAAGCATCTGGTGTTGTAGGAGCGCTTGGTAATATTGATGGATTGAAATCATGGGTTCTGTTTTTAGAAGAGGACGATGTTATTCGTGTTCGTCTTCGTTCAAAGGGACCTGTTATTAATACTTTAGCAATGCAATATAATGGTGGGGGACATCCGATGGCTTCTGGTGCGAAAGTATCTTCTTGGGAAGAAGCAGATCGTCTTTTTGAAGATTTACGTGTCATTTGCAAGTAAGTAGAGGGAATGCTATCGTTGTTGGAATTATTTCAATAGACTGAGGAGAAAAGTAGAGCGAAAAGGCTCTACTTTTCTTTTTCTATATGAACACTAATTTCAAGTACAGTATCAAAAGAAATCATGTCGACTTTAAAGCGATACATACGGTCATAATGTTTATAGGTTTTATTTTCAATTAATTTTTTGAGCAGTTCTTTATTTTTAGCGATACTTTGAATATTTTTCGTTAAAAGATGCTGGAGGTCGTTATGAATAGAAGTAGTCATGTTCTCAAGTGTAAGGTTGTCTAAGTCATATTTTTCCCCGTTGATAATTTTTATTTTAATTTCTTGAATTGTTAAGAGTCGTTTATTCTCCTTATTCAGTTTATCTTGATCTTCAAGAAGCACACGTAGTTTTTCTTCTTGTTTATTTATAATGTATTTTTGTTCTGCAATTTGACTAGCTTGTTCTTGCTGGAAGATGCCATATATGTAGAGGAAGATAAACCAGCTAATTACACCGCCAACAGCAGCACCAGCTAAAAATAAATACCATCGTTTGGCAGTAGAAGCGCTGGGAACTCTCATACATGCTCCTGTGTTAACCATTTAATAATAATAAGACCAGTTTGCATGCCACCTGTTGCAAAGAAGATAAGTAAAATTTGTTTCACAATATCTTTCATATCTCCCTCAAAAAAACTTCTCTCAAAGCTATAAAATGTATCAAAAGTACCACCAATTGCCGCTACCAGTGCCCAAATTCGTAAGTTTTGTGCGAATTGATTGATGTAGGTAAGGGCTGGTTTGCCAATAAGAAATGCTCCAATTCCTCCGATTAACGAGCCGCCGAGTAGGACCCCAAAGGCAATAAAGTAACTAATAATAAGAAGAGAGAAAAAAGTTTGTTCTCTTATGTCCATTGTCATTCCCCTTTCCTCATCATATATATGGACAAAGTGTGAGAAGTATGTTTTGATTTCCCCTTTCCTCATCACCTATAATGAAAGTAGTCAAATAGGTAAAGAGAGGGTACAACAGTGAAGTTTGTGCATTTACAATGTCAAACCGTTTATAGTTTGTTAAAAAGTGCTTGTAAAATTGATGAACTTGTGGCTAGAGCGAAAGAACTTGGGTTTTCAGCTCTTGCAATTACAGATGAAAACGTGATGTACGGAGTTATTCCATTTTATAAAGCATGTAAGAAGATGGGGATAAAGCCGATTATCGGATTAACAGCTTCCGTTTTTAATGAGGAAGAAGAACTCGCTTATCCACTTGTTTTATTGGCTGAAAATGAAGTAGGTTATCAAAATCTATTGAAAATTTCTAGCACCATTATGACAAAGTCTAAAGATGGAATTCCAAAAAAGTGGCTTGTCCATTATGCGAAAGGATTAACCGCAATTTCACCAGGGAAAGATGGAGAAATTGAACAATTATTATTGCAAGGAAAAGATGAGCGTGCAGAAGAAGTTGCCCGCACGTACCAAAATATGTTTGGCCATTTTTATATGAGTGTGCAGCATCATGCAATTCAAGATGAATTATTGTTGCAAGAAAAAATAGAAGAGTTTGTCAGAAATATGAACATTCCAATCGTGGCAACAAATGATGTTCATTATATTAATCAAAACGATGCACTTGTGCAAGAATGTTTATTATCTGTCCAGAGCGGTACAAAAATGACGGATCCGGATAGGCCAAGGTTGAAAACGGATCAGTACTATTTGAAATCATCCGCTGAAATGGAAGCCTTATTTTCTCATGTGGAAGAAGCACTTCGTAATACCATTCATATTGCAGAACGTTGCCATGTAGAAATTCCATTTCATGTGAATCAATTACCGAAATTTCCTGTTCCTACTAATGAAACGAGCGATGCTTATTTGCGCCGAATGTGCGAAGAGGGGCTATATAAACGCTATGGAACGCCAAAAGAGGTACATGTGAACCGTTTATATCATGAACTTGAAGTTATCTCTCGCATGGGGTTCAGTGATTATTTCCTCATCGTATGGGACTTTATGAAATATGCACACGAGAATAGGATTTTAACAGGGCCAGGACGTGGATCGGCAGCGGGTTCACTTGTCGCATATGTACTAGAGATTACAGATATTGACCCAATTGCATACAATTTATTATTTGAAAGATTTTTAAATCCAGAACGTGTTACACTTCCGGATATTGATATTGATTTTCCTGATGTAAGACGCGATGAAATGATTCGTTATGTAAAGGATAAATACGGCCAGCTTCGTGTTGCTCAAATTGTTACGTTCGGAACACTGGCTGCAAAAGCAGCAATCCGTGATATTGCTCGTGTAATGGGATTGCCGCCTCGAGATATTGATTTGTTCTCTAAACTGATTCCATCGAAACTTGGGATTACATTGAAAGAAGCTTATGAGGAGTCAGAAGCACTTCGTGATTTTATTCAAGGAAATCTTTTGCATGAACGTGTGTTTGAAATTGCAAAACGTGTGGAAGGATTACCGCGTCATACGTCTATCCATGCAGCTGGCGTTATTATGAGTCAAGAGCCCCTAACAAAAAGTATTGCGATTCAAGAGGGGCATAATGACGTATATGTAACGCAATATCCAGCGGATGTTTTAGAAGAACTTGGACTCCTAAAGATGGACTTTTTAGGGTTGCGCAATTTAACATTGCTTGAAAATATTCTTACTTTTATTACAACAACGACTGGAAAACAAATTGATATAAGGAATGTATCGCTCCAAGATGAAAAGACATTTCAATTGCTCGGAAGAGGAGATACAACAGGGGTATTTCAGCTTGAATCAGGTGGAATGCGAAATGTACTTCGCGGGTTAAAGCCAAATGAATTTGAAGATATCGTTGTCGTCAACTCTTTATATCGCCCAGGACCGATGGAACAAATTCCAGTCTTTATTGAATCTAAACATGGAAGACGAAACATTCAATATTTACATCCAGATTTGAAACCGATTTTAGAGAGTACATATGGTGTAATTGTTTATCAAGAACAAATTATGCAAATTGCTTCTAAATTAGCTGGATTTTCACTTGGAGAAGCGGATTTACTTCGCCGTGCAGTCAGTAAAAAAAGTCGAGATATTTTAGAGGAAGAGCGAAAGCATTTTGTGCAAGGTTGTTTACAAAATGGATATGATCAAACATCTGCAGAGCAAATTTACGATTTAATTGTTAGATTTGCAAATTACGGTTTTAACCGAAGCCATGCGGTGGCCTACAGTATGATTGGGTATCAACTTGCATATTTAAAAGCGAATTATCCACTTCAGTTTATGACCGCTCTATTATCCAGTGCAATTGGAAATGAAGATAAGATTACGCAATATATACGCGAAACAAAACGCAAAGGTTTCTGTGTTTTGCCGCCATCACTTCATAGAAGTGGCTATCATTTTCAAATTGAAGGGAATGCGATTCGTTATAGCCTTCTTTCCATTCGAAATATTGGGATGGCAACAGTGACTGCTTTGATTGAAGAAAGAGAGAAAGCGCCGTTTCAAGATTTATTTGAGTTTTGTCTTCGAATGCCAGTGAAATTTGTAACAGAGCGCAATTTAGAGGCGTTTGTTTGGTCTGGTTGTTTCGATGATTTTCAAGTTTCACGAACAACTTTGTTTAACAGCATAAAGGGTGCTCTAGAATACGCAAGTCTTGCGCGTGAATTAGGAGAAGAAAGTGTACCAAAATCAGTTTACGTGCAAGGGAAAGAGTTGTCTTTTATCGAACAATTGAATAAGGAAAAAGAAACGCTTGGTTTTTATTTATCAAGTTATCCGACAGCTCAGTATGCAAGTTTAGTAAAAGAATTAGAAATCCCTTCTCTTGCGCAAGCAATGAGACAAAAAGGAAAAGTACAACGCGCGATTGTTTACATTACAAGAGTGAAAATAATTCGCACAAAAAAAATGCAAAAAATGGCATTTGTTACGTTTTGTGATCAGAATGATGAAATGGAAGCGGTTGTTTTTCCAGAGACATACATTCATTTTTCAGAAAGGTTACAAGAAGGAGAAATTGTTCTTGTTGAGGGAACGGTAGAATCTAGAAATAATAAATTACAGTGGATTATAAATGGGCTGTATTCATTAGAACAAATGGATGTATATAACGAAATGAAAGAAGCATCCATTTATGTCAAATTACCTTCGCAGTACGATAAGAAGTTATTCAATCAAGTTACAAAAATATTATTTCACTATTCAGGTTTTGCGAAAGTACTAATTTATTATGAAAAGGAACATAAAGTGGTACAATTATCTCGTAGTTTGTCAATCCATCCGAGCGAGGAATGTTTAAGAACACTTCGTGAAATTGTCGGCAAAGAAAATGTGGTCGTAAAAATATAATGGACAACGCCCCTATAGTTCGATTATTATAGTAGTAGTGTTCGTGGTCAGACCACTCGGAAAAATTGATAGCAGCAAGAATAATTTGAGGAGAGTGGATAGTTTGTCAACACTTCGTGAAGAAGCACTTCACATGCATAAAGTGCATCAAGGAAAATTAGAAACTGTATCAAAAGTGAAAGTAGAAAATGCAAAAGACTTAAGTCTTGCATATTCTCCAGGGGTTGCAGAACCTTGTAAAGAAATTTATGACGATAAAAGTAAGGTATATGAATATACAATGAAGGGAAACATGGTAGCTGTTGTAACAGATGGGACAGCAGTACTTGGTCTTGGGAATATTGGACCAGAAGCATCTCTACCTGTAATGGAAGGTAAAGCGGTATTATTTAAGAGCTTTGCTGGCGTAGATGCATTCCCGATTGCTTTAAATACAAACGATGTAGAAAAAATTATTGAAACTGTAAAATTAATGGAGCCAAACTTTGGCGGTGTAAACTTAGAAGATATTGCAGCTCCAAACTGTTTTATTATTGAAGAACGCTTGAAAAAAGAAACGAATATTCCTGTATTCCATGATGATCAACACGGAACAGCTATCGTAACAGTGGCAGGTCTTGTAAATGCTCTGAAGTTAGTTGGAAAGAAAATGTCTGATATTAAAGTCGTGGCAAATGGTGCAGGTGCAGCGGGTATTGCGATTATTAAACTTTTATACCGCTACGGTGTGCGCGACATTATTATGTGTGACCGTAAAGGAGCGATTTACGACGGCCGCCCTGTTGGTATGAATCCAGTGAAAGAAGAAGTTGCAAAATATACAAATAAAGACCGTGTAGAAGGTTCTTTAACGGATGTTATAAAAGGTGCGGATGTATTCATCGGTGTATCTGTAGAAGGTGCATTAACGGAAGAAATGGTTCGTACGATGAATAACGATGCGATTATCTTTGCAATGGCAAATCCGGTTCCAGAAATCATGCCAGAAGCAGCAAAAGCAGCGGGTGCAGCGGTTGTTGGAACGGGTCGTTCTGACTTCCCGAACCAAGTAAATAATGTGTTAGCATTCCCTGGCATTTTCCGTGGTGCACTTGATGTACATGCTACCCAAATTAATGAAGAAATGAAAATGGCAGCTGTAGCGGCTATAGCAGAGCTTGTAACAGCTGATGAATTAAATGAAGACTATATCATTCCGGCGCCATTTGACGCGCGTGTAGCGCCTCAGGTAGCGGCTTATGTAGCGAAAGCTGCAATGGAGACAGGGGTAGCTCGTCGCCAAGTAGATCCAAATGAAGTTGCTGAGAAAACAAAACGATTAGCGTTGATTGGTAACGAATAAGCGAGGAGTTTTAATTGACATCATCAAATACAAAAGTATACCTCGAAATTGTAAAGAAAATTCGCTCCATTATGGAGGAGGATGGTTTAGTTGCAGGTGACCGTTTGCCGTCAGAGCGTGAGTTAAGTGCACGTTTGAATGTTGGGCGTTCGTCTGTACGAGAAGCATTGCGTGCTTTAGAACTGGTAGGATTAATTGAAACAAGGCGCGGTGAAGGGACGTTTATTCGTAACTTCTATGAAAATGGTCTCGTTCAATTGATTGCACCATTTTTATTGCAAGATGAAAAAACTAGACAGGATTTATTACAAACGAAACGATTAATTGAAAAAGATATGATTCGGATTGTCTGTAATTTAGCAGATGATACATTCTCTACGGTGTTAAGTAATTTAAAACAGGCGCTTGAGAGACAGGAAAGTTCAATTCAAGCGTTTCATCAAACGTTTTTCAAAACACTTATTGAACAAGTGGATAACTATTTACTATATCGCATTTGGATGATTGTAAATGATTATGTGGCAACCCTTTCTTGTAAAGTGTTAATAGACTCTATAGAGGTATATAGAAAACTTTACAAAGCTTTGGAAGCAAAACAGGAAGAAGAGACACTGAACATTTATGATGAATTGATAGAGAAAATACAGTTTCACTCGTAATGTATAAAATTTGTCGAAATGACCATGACACGTTATGACAAACAATCTACTGCATAGCGGTTAAAGTTAAACGTAAAGAGAGAGGTTATTAGACAGATTAAGAAAAGAAGGCTAACATCAATCTTTGGTGTTAGCCCCATTTTCTTCCTAACCTTAGCTCTCAACAAAGGGGGTCAAATTGTGCTAAGAGATTTATTCGTGAAAAAGAAAAAGTACGCTGCAATTCCTTCAGAACAAGTACGAAAAGATGTACCGGACGGTGTTATGACCAAATGTCCAAAATGTAAAAAAATTATGTATACAAAAGAGCTTCTGAAAAATTTAAAAGTATGTGTGAACTGTGGATATCATCATCCGATGAATGCATGGGAACGTCTCGATAGTATATTGGATGAAGGATCATTTCGTGAATATGATAAAGAAATGGTTTCTGTAAATCCACTTCAGTTTCCAAACTATGAAGAGAAATTAGAGAACGATCGAAAGAAAACAGAATTAAATGAAGCGGTTGTGACAGGTGAGGGAACAATTGATGAAATGCTTGTTGTTGTGGCTGTAATGGATTCTCGTTTTCGAATGGGCAGCATGGGCTCTGTAGTAGGCGAAAAAATTGCGCGTGCAGTCGAAAAGGCATATGAATTACAAGTGCCGTTTATCATTTTCACTGCTTCGGGTGGCGCTCGTATGCAAGAAGGTATATTAAGTCTAATGCAAATGGCAAAGACAAGTGTAGCTTTAAAGAAATATAGTAATGCTGGAGGATTATTTATTTCTGTTATGACGCATCCGACAACGGGCGGAGTTTCAGCGAGTTTCGCTTCACTCGGTGACTATAATCTTGCGGAACCAGGTGCACTGATTGGTTTTGCAGGTAGACGTGTTATTGAACAGACGGTGCGCGAGAAACTCCCAGAAGATTTCCAAACCGCAGAATTTTTGTTAGAACATGGCCAGTTGGATGCCGTTGTGCATCGCAATGAGATGAGAGAGTCACTCCGCAAGATTTTAGAAGTTCATCAAGGGGAGGGAATGGCTGTATGGCAGAACTAGAATTTGAGAAACCGGTTGTTGAGCTAAGAAATAAAATTCGTGAACTAAAAGAATATACGAAACACAGCCAGATGGATTTCAGTGAGGAGATTCGTATTTTGGAAGATAAGCTAGAAAATTTAGAGGAAGAAATATACGGCAATATGAAGGTTTGGGATCGCGTTCAAATTGCTCGGCATGCGGAAAGACCAACGACGCTTGATTATATTGAGCACTTATTTACTGATTTTTTCGAATGTCACGGAGATCGATTCTTTGGTGATGATGCAGCGATTGTTGGCGGTATTGCGAAGTATAATGGCATGCCTGTAACTGTAATTGGGCATCAGCGCGGGAAAGATACAAAAGAAAATATTCGCCGTAATTTTGGAATGCCTCATCCAGAAGGCTATCGTAAAGCGCTGCGTTTAATGAAACAAGCGGAAAAGTTTAATCGTCCGATTATTTGTTTTATTGATACAAAAGGTGCTTATCCAGGGAAAGCGGCTGAAGAACGTGGCCAAAGTGAAGCAATCGCTCGCAATTTATTTGAAATGGCGGGACTTACTGTTCCTGTTATTTGTATTGTTATTGGTGAAGGTGGTAGCGGTGGTGCCTTAGGTCTTGGAGTAGGGGATTACATTTATATGCTAGAAAATTCTACTTATTCTGTAATTAGTCCAGAAGGTGCGGCGACTATTCTTTGGAAAGATGCGACAAAAGCGAGAGATGCTGCGGAAGCACTGAAAATTACAGCAGCTGATTTGAAAGAATTAGGTGTAATTGACGAAATTATTCCAGAATCAAGAGGTGGAGCACACCGTAATATTTTAAAACAATCAGAAAATATCAATGTTGTGTTGCAGAAAACGTTTGAACAATTAAGTGGTATTTCGAAAGACGAATTAATTGAAAAACGTTATGAAAAATATATGAAAATTGGGCAAGTTTCGTTTTCAAACGCTTCCATTTGGGTAAAATAATAAAGGCGTGCGTTCCCTTTCGCGAATGCACGTTTTTATTGTGAAAAGACACATCTTCTCCATTGTATTTTTATATTTCTTCATGTTATTTTATTATAAGGCAAATAATCTTTATGAGGTGAGTACAAATGAAACGTATTGGTGTATTAACGAGTGGTGGAGATTCACCTGGTATGAACGCTGCTATTCGTGCAGTTGTTCGTAAAGCGATTTACCATGATATTGAAGTATATGGTATCTACCATGGATATGCTGGACTAATTTCTGGTCACATTGAAAAATTAGAACTTGGTTCTGTTGGCGATATTATCCACCGTGGTGGTACAAAATTATATACAGCAAGATGCCCTGAGTTTAAAGATCCAGCTGTTCGTGAAAAAGGAATCGAACAATTAAAGAAACATGGCATTGAAGGACTTGTTGTTATTGGTGGAGACGGTTCTTACCAAGGAGCTAAAAAACTAACAGAGCAAGGATTCCCTTGTGTAGGTGTACCAGGTACAATCGACAATGATATTCCTGGAACAGACTTTACAATTGGATTCGATACTGCTTTAAATACTGTTATTGATGCAATTGATAAAATTCGTGATACAGCTACATCTCATGAACGTACATACGTTATTGAAGTAATGGGGCGTCACGCTGGCGACATCGCATTATGGGCTGGTTTAGCTGATGGTGCAGAGACAATCTTGATTCCAGAAGCAGAATATGATATGGATGATGTAATTGCTCGTTTAAAACGCGGTAGCGAACGTGGTAAAAAACATAGTATCATCGTTGTAGCTGAAGGTGTTGGAAGTGCGATTGATATCGGTAAGAAAATTGAGGAAGCGACAAACTTTGATACTCGTGTAACAGTATTAGGTCATGTACAACGTGGTGGATCACCAAGTGCACAAGACCGTGTGTTAGCGAGTCGCCTTGGCGCAAGAGCAGTTGAATTATTAATGGAAGGTAAGGGCGGACGTTGTGTTGGTATCCAAAACAACAAACTCGTTGATCATGATATTATCGAAGCGTTAGCTCAAAAACATGTAATTGATATAGATATGTATCAATTATCTAAAGAATTATCCATCTAATCGACGTAATGTCGGATATTTGGGAACGGTTTCAGAAATTTCGGAGGTGCAATATGCGCAAAACAAAAATTGTATGTACTATAGGTCCTGCTAGTGAAAGTATTGAAAAATTAGAACAGTTAATTGAGGCTGGTATGAACGTTGCTCGTTTAAACTTCTCTCATGGTAGCCATGAAGAGCACGGAGCACGTATTAAAAACATTCGTGAAGCGTCTAAAAAGACTGGTAAAACAGTTGCCATCTTGCTTGATACAAAAGGTCCAGAAATTCGTACACATGACTTCGTAGACGGACAAGCTGAGCTAACAACTGGTTCAGAAGTAGTTATTTCTACTGAGCAAGTATTAGGAACTGCAGAAAAGTTCTCAGTAACTTATGCTGGTTTATATGACGATGTAAATCCAGGTTCTCGCATTCTAATCGATGATGGTTTAATCGAGCTAGAAGTAATCGAGAAAGTTGATGGAAATATTCGTACAAAAGTACTAAACAGTGGTATTGTAAAAAATAAAAAAGGTGTAAACGTACCAAACGTAAGCATTAAGCTTCCTGGTATTACTGAAAAAGACGTAAAAGATATCATCTTCGGTATCGAGCAAAACGTTGACTTCATCGCAGCATCTTTCGTTCGTAAAGCGGCTGACGTGTTAGAAATTCGTGAATTATTAGAAGAACATAATGCACAGCATATCCAAATCGTACCAAAAATTGAAAACCAAGAGGGTATCGATAATATCGATTCAATCTTAGAAGTTTCTGATGGCTTAATGGTAGCTCGTGGTGACATGGGTGTAGAAATTCCACCAGAAGAAGTGCCATTAGTACAAAAACGTCTAATCAAAAAATGTAACGTATTAGGCAAACCAGTTATTACTGCAACACAAATGTTAGATTCTATGCAACGTAACCCACGTCCGACTCGTGCGGAAGCAAGTGACGTAGCAAATGCAATCTTTGACGGTACAGATGCAATCATGCTTTCAGGTGAAACTGCAGCAGGGCAATATCCAGTAGAAGCAGTAACAATGATGGCGAATATTGCAACACGCGTTGAGAAGTCATTACAATATAAAGATATATTTAAGAAACGTATTAAAGAGCTTACACCAACAATTACAGATGCGATTAGTCAATCTGTTGCACATACAGCAATCGCTCTTGATGTAGCTGCAATCATTGCTCCAACTGAAAGTGGCTATACTGCAAAAATGATCTCGAAATACCGTCCAAAATCTCCAATCGTAGCTGTAACATCTGATGAGCAAGTATGTCGTCGTCTTGCACTTGTTTGGGGTGTACAAGCGTTTATGGCTAGTAAACGTGCGGCGTCTACTGATGAAATGTTAGATACTGCTATTCAAACAGGTATGGATGCTGGTCTAATTGGACTTGGTGATACTGTAGTTATTACAGCTGGTGTTCCAGTTGCTGAAACGGGTACAACAAACTTAATGAAAATTCATGTTGTTGGCGAAGAAATCGCGAAAGGACAAGGAATTGGTCGTAAAGCGGCAAAAGGTAAAGTGGTTGTAGCGAAAACAGCAACTGAAGCTGTTGCGAACGTAAAAGAAGGAGATATTCTAGTTACAACAAGTACTGATAAAGATATGATTCCTGCAATTGAAAAAGCGGCAGCTTTAGTTGTAGAAGAAGGCGGTTTAACAAGCCATGCAGCTGTCGTAGGTGTTTCAATTGGTATTCCAGTTATCGTTGGTGTAAATGGTGTAACAGAAACTTTAAAAAATGGCCAAGAAGTAACAGTTGATGCAGCTCGCGGAATTGTTTATAATGGACATGCGGAAGTGCTATAACAAGTAATATGGAGAGAAGGATGAGGATCCTTCTCTTTTTTTTACAACTTAAAAGGAAATTAGTAAAACTTCGATTGATGAGGGGTGTTACAAAGAAAAGGGATTAGGGATATGGGGACTGGTTCTTCTGGAAGATTGTGCAGCTTGCTAGAGGCAGGTGAAAGGAGTGATAGACAAGTGAAATGGCTTCTTGTTTTATTTATTTTAATACCAGCTCTTGAAGTGACGGTTTTGATTGCTTCAAGTCATTTGATTGGTGTATGGCCAACGTTTGTTATGATTATTGTTACAGCTGCTTTAGGTGCTTATTTAGCGAAACAACAGGGCTTTAAGGTACTTAGGGAAATTAGGATTAGAGTGAACCGAGGAGAGATGCCGGGAGATGCTGTATTAGATGGGATTTTTATTCTGGCAGGTGGAGTGCTTTTGTTAGTGCCTGGATATGTAACAGATGTAATTGGTCTTGTTTTCATCATGCCAGTGACGCGAAAGGTATGGAAGCAGATAGTAATGAGATGGCTAGAGTGGAAATTGAGAAGAAATACAACAATTATTGTACAAAAATAACTCATAGAACGAGGGGGTTCTGTGAGTTATTTTTTTGTCGAATTATAAGATGTATATTTATTCATTTGTAGAAAAAGGAAGAAAAGGTGATGATAAAAATACTGAAAATAGAATTAAAATACAAAATCATCCTCAATTCATGATATTTTATGCAAAAAAATAAGGGGTTAGCCATGATAGATGACTAAGTCCCTGATTTTTTTGTTTCTAATAAAAGTGTTACATAAGAAAGGTATTATTTTAAGGGAGTTCCCTTAATAAATCTCCATAAATCATGGAAGACATGTGCTTTATGCAATGTATTTAAGAGTACTAATGTGACTGGACCGACAATTAACCCTAAAAAACCATAGAGTTTAAATCCAACGAATAAAGCAACAAGTGTTGGAAGAGGATCAAGTCCAATATTTGATGATAGGACTTTTGGCTCCATAATTTGTCTTTGGACAATTACGATGATATATAAAATGAGCAGGCCGATTGCAAAGGCTGTATCTCCTGTAAAAAAGACATATATAACCCAAGGAACAAAGACAGCTCCTGTTCCTAAATAAGGAAGTAAGTCTACAATACCAGTTATTAATGCGATTGTGATTGCGTACGGTACTCGTAAAATTAATAAACCAACCAATACAATAATCGTTGTCATCGATACAAGGGTAAGTTGTGCTTTCACAAATCCAAATGACGCTTTTCTTAAATCTACAAAAATGGTCTTTCCATATCCGTGTACTCGGTTTGGAAGAAAATGTCTTGTTTTGTGAGCAAGTCTATGCCAATCAAAGCTAATAAAGAAAGTTGCTAAGAGAATAAAAACAAGCACAGTTAACGTAGTTGGAAGTGCGCTAATAAAGTTTGTTAACCCACTAATAATAGCGGTTAATAAATCTTTCATTTGCTTTGTAGCTTCCGTGCCCAGATTTTGAATGTTTTGTGTAATGGTATGTTGTTGAGATTCTCCAAGATGATTAAATTTAGAAATTAAATCGTCATAGAGAGGCATAATATTGTTAAGTGCAAATTGTTGTGCATATTGAACGATAGTCGGAAACTTGTCGGTAACAATTTGCAATAAGTAAGTTGTGGCAGAAATAACTTCTGTCACAAGGTATGTGACGAGCCCAACGATAGCGCCGAAAACGAGAATTAAACTGACGAGTACCGATAATGCACGAGGAAAGTGTAGGTTTCGGTTCAGAAAATTTACGACTGGATTAATCAAATAAGCAAATGCTAGAGCGATAATAAATGGATAGATGAGTCCTGCAATATAGATGAGAACATAAAACCCGATTATTGTTATCATAATGACTAAGATCAATCGTAATAAGATATATAGTGAGTTACGATTCAAAGATGCTTACCTCCCATTCCAAATTGTATTGTGTTATAGTGGAATGATGGATTTATCCTGCTATTTGCGAGTGTTAGGATACAACGAAAACGGCAAACCACCCTCTCGTAAAAGCTTGATGATAAGAATTAACCAAACAGAAAAGTTATTTTCACATGGTAAGAACCTCACTTTATTTTCTTTTTATTTTACCTGTTTCTTTTCAGAAAAGAAAGAAAAGGAATCTGGTTTATCCCGTTATTTTAGGGCAGTAAGACTCCCCCTCAAGGTTCAAAGAGTAGCAAGGAAGATAGGTGGGAGTAGGGCTGCCCGTAACAGCCCGATTGGTGAGGGCTCATAATCAGTGGGGATGAAGAAACTCCTACTGATTAAAGTTTCACTTTATGGCTGTATACTTATTATTCATTCTGGCTTAAGTTTTCAAAACGTAAAAGTTGTATGCAACATTTGTATCGTCCATAAAGTACTTAGGATAAAGACTTTATATCTGGTATAACGATGTGTTTAACAGTATTTTTGTTTGGAAACAGGTTCATTATTTTCAGAAAGGAAGTATAATCATGATTAGTCAATCAACGTTATTTTTATTCATACTGCTTATTATTGGGTTAATTGCTAAAAATCAATCATTAATTGTAGCCATTTGTGTGCTATTTGTATTAAAGTGGACATTTTTGGGAGATAAAATTCTACCCTATTTACAAACGAAAGGGATTAATCTCGGAGTAACAGTCATTACAATAGCGGTTCTTGTTCCAATTGCGACAGGTGAAATTGGTTTTAAGCAACTGGGTGAAGCGACGAAATCTTATTATGCATGGATTGCTTTAGCTTCAGGAATAGCGGTTGCGCTATTGGCAAAGGGTGGTTTGCAGTTGCTAACGAACGATCCACATATTACAACTGCACTTGTATTTGGAACTATTATTGCAGTTGCTCTATTTAATGGGGTAGCTGTAGGACCGTTAATCGGAGCTGGAATTGCCTATGCAGTCATGAACATTATACAGATGTTTAAGTGAAAAATTTTATAGTAATATAAATTTTTTGAATTCTTTCCATTCACAAAAGTCAGATAATTGTTTATAATAAGGATAGAAACTAAAAAAGGTTACATAACAACAAAGACTTACACCAGATAAAATAAAAACAACATAAAACAATTTTTAGTGATATTGTTTTATGTTGTTTTTATCATAAACTCTTCGAAACTAGTTTTCCTCACCATCTGTAGTTCTAAGTGTGAGGAGTCGGGGAGAAACTCACGCTCATGCTTTAGACAAATAAAGCAATAGAACTTACATGATGGGGATATCACAACAAGTTGCATGATCGTGCATTTTGCTTGTCTAAAGAGTGAACGGGCGTTCATAATTTAGAAGGAGCGCAAGTGGATACAAGGTTGGGAGAATTTTCAGGAAAAGGAGAGAGTGTCATGACTGTTATTCGAGGTTTAGAAGGGGTAGTAGCAACAACATCATCTGTGAGCTCAATTATTGATGATACATTAACGTATGTTGGGTATAATATTGATGATTTAGCAGAAAACGCTACATTTGAAGAAGTCGTATACTTATTATGGAATCGCAGATTGCCTAATGAAGCTGAATTAGTGGAATTCAAGGAAACTTTATCCAATTATTTGGAAGTTCCAAATGAGATTTTCACATATTTAAAGCAAGTAGACTTAAAGATTGCGCATCCGATGTCAGTTTTACGAACAGCGATTTCCATGCTAGCATTATATGATGAGAGCGCTGAAATCATGGATGAACAGTCCAATCGTTTGAAAGCGGTTAAATTACAAGCTCAAGTCGGAACAATTGTTGCAGCATACGCAAGAATTCGTAAAGGTTTAGAGGTTGTTGAACCAAGAAAAGATTTATCATTAGCAGCAAACTTCTTATACATGCTAAATAATCGTGAACCGAATGAAGTTGAAATTGAGGCTTTTGATAAGGCGCTTGTCCTTCATGCAGACCATGAATTAAACGCTTCTACATTTACAGCGCGCGTTTGTGTTGCTACACTTTCAGATGTATATTCTGGTATCACAGCAGCGATTGGCGCGCTAAAAGGGCCTCTTCATGGCGGGGCAAATGAAAATGTAATGAAGATGCTAAAAGAAATTGGTGAAGAAGAAAATGTAGAATCCTATATTCATAATGCGCTTCAAAATAAAGTGAAGATTATGGGATTTGGTCATCGTGTATATGAACATGGTGATCCACGTGCAAAACATTTACGTGAAATGTCTAAGAGATTATGCGTGCTTTTAGGAGAAGAGAAATGGTATAATATGTCTGTGAAAATAGAAGAGATTGTAACAAGAGAAAAAGCTCTTCCGCCAAATGTCGATTTCTACTCTGCTTCTGTATACCATTGTTTAGGAATTGACCATGATTTATTTACACCAATTTTTGCGATTAGCCGCATGTCAGGCTGGTTAGCTCATATTTTAGAACAATATGAAAATAACCGTTTAATTCGCCCGCGTGCTGAATATAGTGGACCGACGCATCAAAGATACGTTCCGCTAGCACAACGCTAAGTAAAAAGCACTATTTCGATAGTAGAAATAAACCTTTAAAAGTCTGACTGTTTAGGAAAGAAGTAATGATTGGAATATTTTAATTTGACTAACGGTTTGAACTGAGGGTTATTCCCTCAGTCTCATACATATGAAATTTCAAACATGGGGGTTATCACAGTGACGACAGGAGAAAAAATTACTGTAACAAATGGTGTTATGAATGTACCGAACAATCCAATTATTCCTTTCATCGAAGGGGACGGAATTGGACCGGATATTTGGGCAGCTGCATCTCGTGTATTAGAAGCGGCTGTAGAGAAAGCTTATAATGGTGAGAAGAAAATTATTTGGAAAGAAGTGCTTGCAGGGGAAAAAGCATTCAACCAAACGGGTGAATGGTTACCAGAGGAAACTTTAAATGCAATTCGTGAGTATTTAATTGCGATTAAAGGTCCGCTTACAACTCCTGTTGGTGGTGGAATTCGTTCTTTAAACGTAGCGCTTCGCCAAGAGTTAGATTTATATGTATGTTTACGTCCGGTTCGTTATTTTGAAGGTGTTCCTTCACCTGTAAAACGTCCGGAAGATACCGATATGGTTATTTTCCGTGAAAATACAGAAGACATTTATGCTGGTATTGAATATGCAAAAGGATCTCCAGAAGCAGAAAAAGTTCTTGCTTTCTTAAAAGATACAATGGGTGTAAATAAAATCCGCTTCCCAGAAACATCAGGAATTGGTATCAAACCAATTTCAGAAGAAGGGACAAAGCGTCTTGTTCGTGCTGCAATTCAATACGCAATTAACGAAAAACGTTCCTCTGTTACATTAGTTCATAAAGGAAATATTATGAAATTCACAGAAGGTGCTTTCAAAAATTGGGGTTATGAAGTTGCTGAACAAGAGTTTGGTGATAAAGTATTTACATGGGCAGAATATGATCGTATTGTTGAAAAAGATGGCAAAGATGCAGCAAATAAAGCGATGGCAGAAGCTGAAGCAGCTGGTAAAATCATCGTAAAAGATTCTATTGCAGATATTTTCTTACAACAAATTTTAACACGTCCACGTGAATTTGATGTTGTGGCAACAATGAACTTAAATGGTGACTATATCTCTGATGCACTTGCAGCTCAAGTAGGTGGCATTGGTATTGCTCCAGGTGCAAATATTAACTACGTGACTGGTCATGCAATTTTTGAAGCTACTCATGGTACGGCTCCGAAATATGCAGGCTTAGATAAAGTAAACCCATCTTCTGTTCTTCTTTCAGGAGTATTATTGTTAGAACATTTAGGGTGGAATGAAGCAGCAAAATTAGTAACTGGGGCAGTGGAAAAAACAATTGCTTCAAAAGTGGTAACATATGACTTCGCACGTCTAATGGATGGTGCAACTGAAGTGAAATGTTCTGAATTTGCTGATGCTCTTATTAACAATATGGACGTAGCAGTAATTAAAAACGCATAATAAAAGCGGGGGTGAACGTATGACAATCAAACGCAAAAAAGTATCAGTCATCGGTGCGGGATTTACAGGAGCAACAACGGCGTTCTTATTAGCTCAAAAAGAGCTTGCAGATGTTGTACTAGTGGATATTCCACAGCTTGAAAATCCAACAAAAGGGAAAGCGTTAGATATGTTAGAGGCAAGCCCTGTCCAAGGTTTTGATGCTAACATTATCGGTACATCTGATTACGCAGATACTGCTGATTCTGACGTTGTAATTATTACAGCAGGAATCGCGC
The DNA here is from genome assembly GCF_022663595.1 of Bacillus cereus group sp. BfR-BA-01360. Lineage (NCBI taxonomy): Bacteria > Bacillati > Bacillota > Bacilli > Caryophanales > Bacillaceae > Bacillus > Bacillus cereus group sp. BfR-BA-01360. Next base: position 126,372 of record NZ_JAKUFV010000006.1, on the reverse strand, counting down.
GTAAACCGGGTATGAGCCGCGATGATTTAGTAGCGACGAATTCTAAAATTATGAAAAGTGTTACAAAAGAAATTGCAAAACACTCACCAGATACAATTATTATTGTGTTAACAAATCCAGTTGATGCAATGACATATTCTGTATTTAAAGAAGCAGGATTTCCAAAAGAACGCGTTATTGGTCAATCTGGTGTATTAGATACAGCTCGTTTCCGTACATTTATCGCACAAGAATTGAACCTTTCTGTTAAAGATATTACTGGATTTGTTCTTGGGGGTCACGGTGATGATATGGTACCGCTTGTTCGCTATTCGTATGCAGGTGGTATACCGCTAGAAACACTCATTTCGAAAGAACGTTTAGATGCAATTGTGGAGCGTACACGTAAAGGTGGCGGTGAAATTGTAAATCTATTAGGAAATGGTAGTGCATATTATGCACCGGCTGCTTCTCTCGTTGAGATGACGGAAGCAATCCTAAAAGACCAGCGCCGTGTGTTACCAGCTATTGCATATCTTGAAGGGGAATATGGTTATCGTGATCTTTACCTAGGTGTACCAGTAATTTTAGGTGGTAACGGTATTGAAAAAGTGATTGAGTTAGAGCTTCGCGAAGAAGAAAAAATGGCGTTAGATCGTTCAGTTGAATCTGTGCGTAACGTTATGGAAATTCTTTCTTAAGTTAAATATGTGCTAGGAAAAAGATTCGGGTTCCGAATCTTTTTCCGCTATTTAGTAGATTGTTTTTTTGAGATAATTTGAAAACGTTATCAATCTTCATGTCCTATAGTAGAACGATAGAATTGTAACAGACATTGCCTTCGTTATTGCAACGCTTCGGATAAAAATCGCTTTTAGTGGGATAATAAGGTGGAAATCGGAGGGGAATGTGACATGTTAAAGAAAAAAGTTCAAATCGGTCGTCGAATGGATGAAATTACAGTAGGAGAGAAGTTATCCATTACTGAGAAAATAGAAGATAAAGATTTATTATTGTATTTAGGTTTAACAAATGACGCGAATCCTTTATATATTCAGCATGATTATGCATCCCAAACTCCATATGAAAAGCCGATTGTACCGAGCATGATGTTAACAGGAATGATTACAACAGCAGTTACAAAATATTTACCAGGTCCAGGAAGTCATGTTGTTAGGAAGGATCTTATGTTTGTCAAACCAGTTCATCATTATGAAACATTAGAAATTCATTTTGAAGTGATAGAGGTTTCCCAAGAAGAACATACAATTGATATGCGTGTATTTGCTTATGACGAAAGTAAAGAAGTGGTTGTGAAAGGAAGATTAACAGTAACGCCTCCTTACCAATCGGTGTCCATGTTAGAAAAAACATTAGATAACTTCTAATCTACAAGCCAAATTAGTTTGACAGAAAAAAGTAGTGCTGCCTCACTGGACGAGTACTACTTTTTTCGTATGCTCATATAGCAGTCATTTAGTTAAAAAATCCTGCTACAAATCCTTCTCCAAAATCAGATAAGAAGGAGTGTAATGTCTCCCAGTTAGAAAATCCGATAACAAATGTAGCAACAAATAAGAAGGCTATACTGGATAATATCAATCTTTTTTGATTCATTACAAAGGCACCTCATAAAACGTTATATCAATATATAGTTATATTTTATGGAATTCATTTTAAGATAGGTAAGTTACATAGTCAAGTCTCTTTCATTATGAGCCCTCACCAACCGTGATTTTCTAATGGATCGCTTATCCTCATAATAAATATACCTTCATCATTTGCATGTACACGTTCAAAACTTGAACATAATTCATAGTACGGTATAAGCATAACATGGTGTCTCCAAGTAGAATGGCCTTCTCCTAACCATTTTGAAATGAGAGAACCACGCCAATTTCAAAAAGAATGAAAATGCCATATGCCTGTTCCTCCATTCGATAGGAACGGTGTCGTGCTGTTTTTAAGTTTATCGATTCAACTTTGTAACGATAAGGTTTTCCGAATGGACAATTCTATTGAGAGGGGCTTTGTTTTCTAGTATGATGAGAATAACGGGGAAAATACTAGGATGAAGAAGGTTTCAAGTCTATTACTTGGAGGAAGAGAATGAGCAATCGAATTTTAGTTGTTGATGATGAAGAGTTTATCCTAACTTTAATTGAGTTTAATTTACAGCAGGCTGGTTTTGAAGTGATCACAGCAATGGATGGTGAAGTTGCGTTTCAAAAGGCGACAACAGAGCGTCCAGATTTGATTATATTAGATTTAATGCTTCCAAAGATGGATGGAATGGAAGTATGTAAGGAGTTACGTTTGCAGCGCGTTATGACACCTATTCTTATGCTAACTGCAAAAGATGATGAATTTGATAAAGTACTAGGGCTTGAGCTTGGAGCAGATGATTATATGACGAAGCCGTTTAGCCCGAGGGAAGTTGTTGCACGAGTGAAGGCAATTTTACGTCGAACAAAGTTGCAGGAAGAACAAATTCCGGAAGTGCCAGATGAAAATAGCATTATGATTTCTGAACTAAAGATTTTACCAGAATTTTATGAGGCATATTTCAGAGGAGAAAAATTAGAACTTACTCCGAAAGAGTTTGAATTACTTGTTTATCTTGCGAGGAATAAAGGGCGAGTATTAACGCGCGATCAATTATTAAGCGCGGTATGGAATTATGATTTCGCTGGTGATACGAGAATTGTTGATGTTCATATTAGTCATCTGCGCGATAAAATAGAGCACAATACAAAAAAACCAGCGTATATTAAGACAATTCGAGGATTAGGTTATAAATTAGAGGAGCCAAAAGGAGATGAATAAATTTCGCTCCAGGCTTCTTTTTACATTTGTTTCGCTTATTATTTTTATTTTAGTGGGACTTGGTGTACTGTTAGAGACGTTGTTTGAGAATTATTATATCGAGCATACGAAAGAGAGGACGATAAAGGAAACAAGGTATGTTGCTTTATTAGTAGAAGAGTTAGGTATTGATAAGGTCTTACATGCACAGAATGTTTTTACCGAATTAGAAGAACAAATACCGATTTCGATCCTCTTTGTTGATGAAGCGAAAAAGGTTCAATATAGTAAGAGTGATAAGCCGGTGTTTGATCAAAAAATGATTGAGGAGCTTACTTCTGAAACAGCCGGTCAAAAAAGTAAGGTCATTACAAAAGAATCAAAGCAGAGCAATGTATTTTACCATGCTGTATTTGTACAAGATGCGCAAGGAAAGCAAGGATATATTCTCGTGAAAAGTATAATTGAACCTTTAAAAGATGTTCATCAAAAAACATGGGGACTATTAATTGTTGGATTTGTAATTGCTTGTCTTGTAGTTATTTTTCTTGGAATGAAAATTACTGGACAGTATATTCGCCCGATAGAATCTGTTACAAAAGTAGCTATTGAGTTGGCTAAGGGAAATTATAAGGCAAGAGCGTATGAGAGTCATTCTGATGAAACAGGAATGTTAAGCAAAGCAATTAATATTTTAGCCCGTAATTTACAAGAGATGACGTTGGAGCAAGAAATGCAGCAAGATCGCTTACATACGCTGATTGAAAATATGGGAAGCGGTATGATTTTAATTGACAGCCGAGGATATATTAGTCTTGTAAACCGTTCGTATAAAGAGATTTTTCATGTTACAGATGAAGAGTATTTGGATCGTTTATATTATGAATCGTTTCATCACACTGAGATTATTGAACTGGTAGAAGAGATCTTTATGACAGAAGTGAAAGTACGCAAACAAGTGCTGTTGCCGCTTGATATTGAACGAAAGCATTTTGAAGTATATGGCGCACCTATTATTGGGACGAATCATGAGTGGAAAGGGATTGTACTTGTATTTCATGATATAACCGAATTAAAGAAACTTGAGCAAATGAGAAAAGACTTTTTAGCGAATGTTTCTCATGAATTGAAAACACCAATTACTTCTATTAAAGGATTTTCAGAAACATTGCTTGACGGAGCAATGAAGAATCAAAAATTTTGTGAGCATTTCTTACACATTATTTTAAAAGAAAGTGAGCGTATGCAAGACTTGATTGAAGATTTGTTAGATTTGTCGAAAATCGAGCAACAAGGCTTTAAATTAAATATGGGAAATGTGGATATAAAGGACTTGCTGGAAGATATTAAAATGGTGTTAGATAAAAAGGCACAAGATAAAGAGATTGTGTTACAGATGGATGCTATGCAGCATGTATCTGTTATTGGAGATTCCAGCCGCTTGAAGCAAATCTTTATTAATTTAGTTCATAATGCAATTATATATACGCCTGTTGGTGGAACCGTTTCTGTTTCATTATTTGAGGACGAACAGAATGCCTACGTGCAAGTAGCTGATACAGGAATTGGGATTAGTAAAGAAGAAATCCCACGAATCTTTGAGCGTTTTTATCGTGTAGATAAGGCGCGAAGCCGAAATACAGGTGGAACAGGGCTTGGGCTATCTATTGTTAAACATTTAGTGGAAGCTCATCACGGAATGATTACTGTAGAAAGTAAAGTAGGGGAAGGGACAATGTTTACGGTCGCTTTACCAAAAGTAAATCTTTAGATTTTGGTTGAGGGATATTTACATTATATTAACAATAGCTTCATTAAAGATTAACAAAGACCTGTTAATATAATACATGAAAACCCCTTCATCCAAGGAGTAGTAAATTGGGACGAGAATAGATGCTCTGTTCTCGTCACTTCCCTTTTCTGTGAAATATTATATTTTTATGTAATAAGGAAAACCGTTATTTTTCTTCTCTCTCTTAGTCGTGTTAATATAGAGAGAAGGAAAGAACGGTTTTTTTATATGGGAAAGAACAGTTCAATTTTGTATGGGGAGGTTTCAAATTTGGAAAAAAAAGTTGTATTAGTTGATGGAAATAATATCGCATATCGTGCTTTTTTCGCACTACCGCTTTTAAATAACGATAAGGGGATACATACGAACGCAATTTATGGTTTTACAATGATGCTTATGAGGATATTGGAAGAAGAAAAGCCTACGCATATGCTTGTGGCATTTGATGCTGGGAAGACAACATTCCGCCATAAGACATTTAGTGATTATAAGGGGGGACGTCAAAAAACGCCACCTGAACTTTCAGAGCAATTCCCCTTCATTCGCGAATTGTTAGATGCTTTTCGTGTACCTCGTTATGAATTAGAAGACTACGAGGCTGATGATATTATGGGGACGTTAGCGAAAGAAGCAAGTGAACAAGGGGCACAGGTAAAAGTAATTTCCGGAGATAAAGATTTACTTCAACTCGTTTCTGATCATACACGTGTATGTATTCCGCGTAAAGGAATTACAGAAGTGGACGAGTATACAAAAGAGGCACTCTTTGAAAAGTATAACTTATCACCAAAACAAATTATTGATATGAAAGGGCTAATGGGGGACCAATCGGATAACATTCCTGGCGTTCCAGGTGTTGGAGAGAAAACGGCGATTAAACTGTTAACGCAATTTGGGACAGTGGAAGCTGTATATGAAAATCTAGATCAAGTGAGCGGTAAGAAGTTAAAAGAAAAATTAGAGACACATAAAGAGCAAGCATTTATGAGTAAAGAACTTGCGACAATTATTACGGATGCACCTATTACTGTGCATATAGATGATATTGAATATAAAGGATATGAGGCAGGCGACATTATTCCTCTTTTTGAAAATCTAGGTTTTACGTCTTTATTAAATAAGCTTGGGGCTCCTTCTGAAGAAGCTGTTTCAGCTGAATTAGATGATATTTCATTTGAAATTGCTGAAGAAGTAACAGAAGAGATGCTGCAGCAAGATAGTGCAATCATTGTAGAAGTGCAAGAAGAGAATTATCATAAAGCAGACATTCAAGGATTTGGTATTCAAAATGACAATGGCTGTTATTTCATCCCAACGGATATAGCTCTTGCGTCTGAGGCGTTCATAAAATGGCTGAAGGATGAAGAAATGAGAAAGTATACATTTGATGCTAAACGTGCCATTGTAGCACTTAAATGGAAAGGCGTAGAAATTAGAGGGGTTGATTTTGATTTATTAATCGCTGCGTATTTACTTGACCCAGCTGATACAGACAAAGATTTCCGTACGGTAGCAAAAATGAAAGAAACACATGCGGTGAAATCGGATGAAGAAGTGTATGGTAAGGGAGCAAAACGTGCTGTTCCGGCGCAGGAAATTGTTGCGGAACACGTAGCGCGCAAAGTACATGTCTTATATGATGTAAAACAAACATTTATAGATGAATTAGAGAAAAATAAACAATATGAACTGTTCATAAACCTTGAAATGCCGCTAGCGTGCGTCTTAGCTGACATGGAAGTAAAAGGTGTGAAAGTTGATACAGAGCGCTTGCGTAATATGGGAGATGAACTTGCTGGTAGACTAAAGGAAATGGAGCAAGAAATTTATGAGCTTGCTGGTACAGAATTTAATATTAATTCGCCAAAGCAGCTCGGTGTTGTTCTATTTGAGAAGCTGAATTTACCAGTGATTAAAAAGACGAAGACAGGATATTCTACATCAGCTGATGTACTAGATAAGTTGATGGATCATCATGAAATTATTCCAAAGATTTTACATTATCGTCAACTTGGCAAATTGAACTCAACGTATATTGAAGGTCTACTAAAAGTTGTTCATGATGAGTCATCTAAAATTCATACTCGTTTTAATCAAGTATTAACACAAACGGGGCGCTTAAGTTCTACAGAACCGAATTTACAAAATATCCCGATTCGTTTAGAGGAGGGAAGAAAGATTCGCCAGGCTTTTATTCCTTCACAAGAAGGATGGGTTATGTATGCGGCTGATTATTCACAAATCGAATTACGTGTACTGGCACATATTGCAAAAGATAAAGGATTAATAGAAGCATTTCAGCATGATATGGATATTCATACAAAGACAGCAATGGATGTCTTTGGTGTTGAAAAAGATGAAGTAACAGCAAATATGAGACGACAAGCAAAAGCAGTAAACTTTGGGATTGTGTACGGCATTAGCGATTACGGACTTTCACAAAACTTAGGAATTACACGAAAAGCAGCAGGAGAATTTATCGAGAAGTATTTTGCTAGCTTCCCTGGTGTAAAAGAGTATATGGATGAAATTGTCCAAGAAGCGAAACAAAAGGGATATGTTTCTACTTTATTAAATCGCCGTCGTTATATTCCAGAAATTACAAGTCGGAATTTTAATGTGCGTAGTTTTGCTGAGCGTACAGCAATGAATACACCAATTCAAGGCAGTGCCGCTGATATTATTAAAAAAGCAATGATCGTTATGGCAGATCGTTTAGAAGAAGAAGGACTACAAGCGCGTCTTCTTTTACAAGTACACGATGAATTAATCTTTGAAGTGCCAAAAGAGGAAATAGAAAAACTTGAAAAGCTTGTCCCAGAAGTAATGGAACATGCGATTGAACTTGCTGTTCCGCTAAAGGTTGATTATTCATACGGGCCAACTTGGTATGATGCAAAATAAGGAAGTGATAAAATGCCCGAATTACCAGAAGTTGAAAATGTAAGAAGAACACTTGAAAATCTTGTAACAGGAAAAACAATGAAAGATGTAATTGTAACATATCCTAAATTAGTGAAACGACCAGATGATGCAGAGCTTTTTAAAGAACTGTTGCGGGGGGAAACGATTGAACGAATTGAACGAAGAGGAAAATTTCTTCTTTTGTATGTAACAAATTATGTAATTGTTTCACATTTGCGCATGGAAGGGAAATATTTCCTTTGTAAAAGTGATGACCCAGTTGATAAGCATACACATGTACGCTTTCAATTTACGGATGGTACAGAGCTCCATTATAAAGATGTAAGAAAGTTTGGAACGATGCATCTTTTTACAAAGGGAGAGGAATACAAAGAGATGCCGCTTGCTGATTTAGGACCAGAACCATTTGACCCTGAGCTAACAGTGGAGTATTTGCAAAAGAAATTACAAAAGACAAACCGCAAAATAAAAGTTGCATTATTAGATCAGCGACTTTTAGTGGGGCTTGGAAATATATATGTAGATGAAGTGTTGTTCCGTTCCGGTATTTATCCAGAACGAGAAGCTTCATCTCTTGCAAAAAATGAAATCGAAAAGATTCATGCTGCAACAGTAGCAACATTAACAGAAGCAGTGAAGCGGGGTGGCAGCACAATTCGATCGTATATCAATTCACAAGGAGAAATTGGTTCTTTCCAAAATCTGTTGAATGTATACGGAAAAAAAGGTGAACCATGTGTAACATGTGGGACAGCCATTGAAAAAATAGTAGTTGGTGGACGCGGTACGCATTATTGCCCGCATTGTCAGCCGAGAAACTAAGAAAGTGAACATCGGATAGGCATCTATCATATACATACAGCAGAGTTGTGTATAGGAAGGAGCTTGCCGATGTCTCTTTACTTTTCTCTTATTTTATTAGCTTTTACATTAAGTTTGGATAGTTGTAGTGTAGGGCTTACGTATGGGCTGAGGAACGTGCGGATTCCACTGCGCTCCATTATAATCATTGGGATATGCTCAGCAGCAGTAATGCTTGTTTCTATGGGAATCGGAAATATGATTGCGAAAGTATTTTCGCCCATGATTGCAACACGCATCGGCGGGTTTGTTCTTGTCGGAATTGGTGCGTGGGTGTTATATCAGTTTTTTCGAGGCGATAAAAAAGAGGAAATAAAGCAAGAAGAAAAAGTTTGGAAATTAGAAATTGCTTCTCTTGGATTAGTTATTCAAATTTTACGAAAACCAACTGTTGCTGATTTTGACAGGTCAGGGACAATTTCTGCTGGAGAGGCTTTATTACTTGGTATTGCACTTTCAGTAGATTCATTTGGGGCTGGAATAGGCGCATCTTTATTAGGCTATGCACCAGTGATGATGGCGATGCTAGTCGCAGTGATGAGTTCGTTATTTTTATTTATTGGCATGCAAATGGGCACAATGTTATCAAATATGCGGTGGTTACAAAGATTTACTTTCCTGCCTGGAGTGTTACTGATTATTATTGGACTTTGGAAAATATAGAGGCGTGGAACATGAGTTTCACGCCTTATTGTTAAGGAGGAAAACGAATGACAGTTGTAATTGGACTAACAGGAGGTATTGCAAGCGGAAAAAGCACCGTTTCGCAAATGTTACGTGAATGTAACATTCCTGTTATTGATGCGGATATTGTTGCAAGAGAGGTTGTAGAACAAGGGAAACCAGCATATAACAAAATTGTAGAGGTTTTTGGAAAAGAAATATTACAGGAGGATGGAGAATTAAATCGTCAAAAGCTTGGGAGTATTGTGTTTCATAATGAAGAAAAACGAATGCAATTAAATGGAATTGTGCATCCTGCTGTACGCAAAGAGATGAATGAACAAAAGGATCGGTACATAAAAGAAGGAGTACAAGCGGTTGTGTTAGATATTCCTCTTTTGTTTGAAGGGAATTTAACAAATCTTGTAGATTATGTTTTAGTTGTAGCAGTTTCACCGAGTATACAGTTAGAACGTTTAATGAAGCGAAATGGTTTTTCAGAAGAAGAAGCGAAAGTGAGGATTCATTCACAAATGCCGCTAGCAGAAAAGATAACATTAGGAGATAAAGTGATCTATAATGATGGCACAATTGCTGAGACAAAAGAACAATTGCAGCGGATTTTAAAGGAATGGAGCATGATTAACTAAAAAATTTTGAAATTAATGAAAATGTTTAGTGACATATTCCCTTTTTATGTTATACTATTATTGGGATTGGAGATAAATAGTATAACGCATTCAAGGGGGATAACATATTATGATTCGTGTGGCAATTAATGGTTTTGGACGTATTGGAAGAATGGTATTTCGTCAGGCAATAAAAGAAAGCGCATTCGAAATTGTGGCGATTAATGCAAGCTATCCAGCGGAAACATTAGCACATTTGATTAAGTATGATACAATTCATGGAAAGTTTGATGGAACAATTGAAGCATTTGAAGATCATTTACTAGTGGATGGAAAAATGATTCGCCTTCTAAACAATCGCGATCCAAAAGAATTGCCTTGGAAAGAGCTAGGTGTAGAAGTTGTAATTGAAGCAACTGGTAAATTTAATGCAAAAGAAAAAGCGATGCTTCATGTAGAAGCTGGTGCGAAAAAAGTTATTTTAACAGCGCCTGGTAAAAATGAAGATGTAACAGTTGTAGTTGGTGTAAATGAAGAACAATTAGATGTAACAAAACATACAGTTATTTCAAATGCATCTTGTACAACAAACTGTTTAGCACCTGTTGTGAAGGTGTTAGATGAACAGTTCGGAATTGAAAACGGTTTAATGACAACTGTTCACGCTTATACAAATGACCAAAAAAATATTGATAATCCACATAAAGATTTACGAAGAGCACGCGCTTGTGGGCAGTCTATCATCCCTACAACAACAGGAGCTGCAAAAGCATTAGCGAAAGTTCTTCCGCATTTAAATGGAAAACTTCACGGTATGGCGCTTCGCGTGCCAACACCAAACGTGTCACTTGTTGACTTAGTAGTTGATTTAAAACGTGATGTAACAGTTGAGGACATTAATGAAGCGTTTAAAACAGTTGCAAATGGTACAATGAAAGGAATTATTGAGTTCAGTGAAGAGCCTTTAGTTTCTATTGATTTCAATACGAATACACACTCAGCGATTATTGATGGTTTATCCACAATGGTAATGGCTGAACGTAAAGTGAAAGTTCTTGCTTGGTACGATAATGAGTGGGGCTACTCTCGCCGTGTTGTCGATCTTGTGAAATTAGTTACTGCAGAACTAGCAAAACAAGAAAATGTTCAACATATTTAAGTGAAAAAATGAGAAGGCAAGCAATTGCTTGCCTTCTTTTTCCTTTTCAAAAAAATGAAAAAGTTATATGGATATATTATTAAGTAAGATACATACTGAAAAACATTGTGATTACTGTATTTGTGAATCGTTTATTTCATTTTGGGAAAAGTAAAGAAGAGAATTTGACAAAAAATCAAAAAAACTGTTGTTGCAAAATGAAAATAAACAAAGTATACTAACACTCGTAAACTTAAGAGCTGAGGTACGTAGTCACTACTTAAAGGGTTAGGACCTCTCTGGACTAACTTTCCCCCGTGGTAGTGGAGCAAGCCAAATTGCAAATTAGTTTTCAATTCGAACAGTTAGATTAAATTTATAAGGGGGAACTGTAGAATGGATACTATGGACACTATGGGTCGTCACGTAATCGCTGAACTTTGGGATTGCGATTTCGACAAGCTTAATGATATGCCGTTTATTGAACAATTGTTTGTGGATGCAGCGCTAAGAGCTGGTGCTGAAGTACGTGAGGTTGCCTTTCATAAGTTTGCACCGCAGGGTGTAAGTGGAGTTGTAATTATTTCGGAATCACACTTAACAATTCACAGCTTTCCAGAACACGGCTATGCGAGTATTGATGTTTATACTTGCGGGGATCGTATCGATCCAAATGTTGCTGCAGAATATATTGCAGAAGGCTTAAATGCGAAAACGCGCGAGAGCATCGAGCTTCCTCGAGGTACAGGTAGCTTCGAAATTAAGCAAAGAGAAACAAAAGCTCTTTAAAAAAGGACATAATTGATTTAAAATGTAAAGAGGTGTATAATACACCTCTTTTTTTAATTTATATAAAATAAGTTTAAAGTGGTAAGCACAGATAAATAAGTTATATAATGTGGATATATATTTACGTGTAGAGAAATGAAAAAGAGTAAAGATTATTTTGTAAGGGAGTGAATACGTTGCGTTGTCCATCCTGTTTTCATAATGGTACGAGAGTGCTGGATTCACGTCCAGTAGATGAAGGACGCTCTATTCGAAGAAGGAGAGAATGTGAAAGTTGTTTAAACCGATTTACAACATTTGAACGAGTGGAAGAACCACCTCTTATTGTTGTAAAAAAAGAAGGTACACGAGAAGAATTTAATAAAGAAAAGATTTTACGTGGCTTAATTAAAGCTTGTGAAAAACGACCGGTATCTTTAAAGCAATTGGAGGAAGTAACGCAAAATGTAGAGCGTGAGCTTCGGAATCTAGGAATATCGGAAGTAAAAAGCGATATGATTGGTGAAATTGTGATGGAAGCATTAAGGGATATCGATGATGTTGCTTATGTACGATTTGCTTCAGTATATCGCCAATTTAAAGATTTAAATGTGTTTATTGAAGAATTAAAAGATATACTGCAAAAAGAGAGAGAATAAGACGAGGTTTTCACCTCGCGCTGATTGGGTATTATGGCCCGTTATCTTCCTTGTTTCTCTCTAAATCTTAAGGTGGGAGTTTTACTGCCCTAAAATAGCGGGACAAAAATCTGATTTGCGAATAACGGGACAGGAGAGCTAGAAGCGTAAGCTAATAGCTCTTTTTCACTAAGAAGTTCTATAAGGTGAACACATGGTAGATGTTAGGGTAGAATGGATGAAAGAAAGGAATTTCAAGGATGGAAAAACAGTCATGGATGGAGCTATTGCCAATTGATCGTTATAAAGTAAGCGCAAAAGGGTTGTTGCATAGCTATGACCGGAAAGTATTAACCATGCTATACCAACCTTTAGTAGGTAGCAAAGCTTTTAGTTTATACATGACACTATGGGGGGAGTTGGAACAAGATCGCTTGTTTGGTAAAGAGAATACGCACCACTCTCTTATGGTAACCATGCAAATGCAGCTTCCTGAAATATATGAGGAACGAAGAAAGCTAGAAGCAATTGGGCTTTTAAATGTCTATATCAAAAAGGAAAAAGACATTCGTATGTTTATATATGAACTGCAACCACCATTATCTCCAAAACAGTTTTTTGATGATATTGTTTTAAGTATTTTCTTATACAATAGGTTAAGTAGAACGAAGTACAACCAAGTAAAAAAATATTTCTTAGAAGAAACGTTTGATTTTACTTCATATGAGAATATTACGCATTCTTTTAATGATGTATTTGGTTCGTTTAATCCAGAACAGTTTGAACATGTACAAGAAGAACTTCGTATTCCAAAGGTAACAGTGATGCCGAAAAATGAAACAGGAAATGCACCTGCAATTTGGAATGATTTCTTTGATTTTTCACTATTTGTTGAAGGATTATCGGCGCTTGTTCCTAAAAAATCAATTACAGAACAAGTTCGTGAATGCGTGATTACACTAGCTTATGTATACGGAGTGGATGTGTTATCCATGCAAAATATTGTTCTTGGTGCAATGACGGAAATGCAAACAATTGATATGGAACGTCTTCGTAAAGGGGCTCGTGATTGGTATCAATTTGAACATGGACAAGCACTTCCGGTATTAAGTGAACGTGTACAACCTCATTCAGCACGAACAATGGCGGAGAAAGAACCTTCTACGCAAGAAGAGTTGTTAATAAAACAATTAGAAGAAATTTCACCAAAGCAGTTATTAAAAGAAATTTCAGGTGGCGCAGAGGCAACAAAGGCAGATTTACAAATTGTAGAAGATGTTATGTTGAATCAAAAATTAGCACCGGGAGTTGTGAATGTTCTTATTTATTATGTAATGTTGCGTTCTGATATGAAACTTGCTAAAACATATGTTGAAAAGATTGCAGGTCATTGGGCAAGGAAAAAAGTAAGCACAGTATCAGAAGCGATGGCTTTAGCGAAAGAAGAAAATCGTCAATATCAAGAATGGGCGGAGACAAAGAAAAAGGGACGTCCATCGACAAAAACAGTACGAAAAGAAATGGTACCGGATTGGCTGAAAGCAGAATCAAAAGAATCATCGTCAGATAAGAAAAAGGCAAGTTCAAAACGAAAAACGAACAAGCTAGAAGAAGAACGAAAGAGATTAGAAGAAGAATTGAAAAAATATAAGCGTGATTAATAGAGGAGAATGAACGCTCTTTGAGGTGAAAGAATGGAGCATATTCAAAATTCATTTGCAAAATTAATGCAAAATGAAAACTTTAAAAATAGATATGAAATATTGAAAGCAGAAGTTATGGAACATCCGCGTGTAAAGGCATTTATTGAAGAACATAAAGATGAAGTAACAACTTCCATGATCGAGAGAAGTTTAGTGAAACTATATGAATACATTGGCCAAAGTGTTGGGTGTGCGGATTGTCCGAACTTAGAATCGTGTAAAAATATCATTCAAGGATATGAACCGAAATTAATTATTCAAGGTAAAATGATAGACATTCAATATGATCGCTGCGTTCGACAAGTGGCTTACGATGAGAGAAAGAAACAAGAAAAGTTAATTCAAAGTGTATATATGCCAAAGGATATATTGCAAGCTTCTATGTCTTCGCTTGATTTATCAGATGGAGATCGTTTTGAAGCGATACGTGCTGCCAATGAATTTTTAAATGCATATGAACCAGGGAAAAAGGTGCAAGCACTATATTTCTATGGGCCATTTGGTGTAGGGAAAACATTTATTTTAGGAGCAATTGCAAACGAATTAGCGCAGCGAAAGATAAGCTCGATGATTGTCTACTTACCGGAATTTTTACGCGAAATAAAAAGCTCATTACAGAACAATACAATTAGCGAGAAAATTGATGCGGTGAAATATGTACCGGTATTAATGCTAGATGATATTGGAGCAGAGGCGATGTCGAGCTTTGTACGTGATGATGTCCTAGGTGCGATATTGCAGTTCCGAATGCTAGAGAACTTACCAACGTTTTTTACATCTAATTTTGATTTTAAACAATTAGAACATCATTTAACATATACGCAACGTGGAGAAGCGGAAGAGATGAAAGCGGCTCGGATTATGGAACGGATTAAATACCTAGCAAAACCTGTTGCAATTGGTGGTAAGAACCGTCGTCATATGTAAACATATCTCATACCTATGATATGAGATTGCAACGATTCGGATCAAGAATACGAGTTGCGAAGCAAATCGTGACAAAAAGAGTAAGTGGATGCTTGCTCTTTTTTTTATTAAAGCAACCAAAATTCATATGAGCTTGTATCATTTTTTTCCCCTGCCCTTAATATATATAAAATTAGCAAGAAATATCGAGCGAAGAGTAAAAGCTTTCCGGATGGTAGACTCTTTCGCTTCTTCGTAAGAGAAGGCTTTGTTTGGAACGGGGATAAAAGGGGGGACAAAAGTGATTGAAATTTGTTTCGAAGAAAAAAATGAAGCTGTATATGTATATCGACAACTTATGAAAAGGACGGAAGCTTTATATAAAGAAACGAGTATTTATGTAAGTGAAAAGAAAGTAGTAATCCATATTCCGATATGTGAATCGAACTATATTAGAAAAGTTCTGATTCCAGTGCTTCTTTATTTTATTGTGAATATTAAACAAAATGAATGGCTCCGTACGATTTTGAAAGAGAAGTTTTTTTATGAGGATCAAGAAGAGTGTCGCCAAATTTTACATATGGCACATGAGATTTTAAAGGGGAAACGAAAAGGAGTCGCACAAGATTTAACGCAGAAAGAGATGGAGTCTCAAGTTGTTTCTTCGTTAAAAGATTGGCTAAGAGACCCTTTATCCTTTTCATTTTCATCCTACGTTCAATTTCGTCTTCGCGCATATAAAGAGAGGATCAATCGACTCGCTATAGTCGCGATTGATGAATATAAAATGGAGCAGGAATATCAAATGTTTATTGAAATGCTAAGGCAACAAGTAAGTAATAGAAAATCCCGATTGTCTTGTTTGCACCTTGTATTTGATGAAAGTTTTATTTTTTATAATGAAAAAGGAGTACGTTTAAAACAAGAGAAATTAGTGCAGTATATAGATGAAGATTTAGTAAATCAAAAAGATATCTATGTTGATACGAAGGTAATTGCACCGCTTTTGTCGATTGCACCAAAAAAGATTTATTTGTACGCAAAGGAACAGGATCACAATGTGATTATTACCCTGCAAAATGTATTTCAGGAAAGGGTGCAGTTGTATGCATTACATGAATTTGAGCACAATATGAAAAAAATAAAAAATAAGGGTGACGCCCTTGATTTTCTAAGTTTTTGAGCATATAATTACCTACATAAACGAAATATATTGAAATGTCACGATGAGGACATGAGTAATTTACTACGATTTTCAGAGAGGGAAGTATGAAGGTGTGAGCTTCCTAATACGGGTTTATTACTTACCACCTCTGAACTTTAGCAGTGAACGTTTGTCTAGTAATTGCTAACGGACAACACCGTTATGTTGAACTTGAGCAATTAACAGTTTAGTTAATTGGAACAAGGGTGGAACCACGAATTCAACACTCGTCCCTTTTATGGGGATGAGTGTTTTTTATTTTGAGAAGAAGAGGAGTGACCAGTGATGGCAGATGTAGTTAAAATTACTTTCCCTGATGGAGCTGTTAAGGAGTTTCCTAAAGGAATAACAACTGAAGAAATCGCAGCTTCTATTAGCCCAGGCTTAAAGAAAAAAGCTGTGGCTGGAAAATTGAATGATGAGATGCTTGATCTTCGTACACCAATTGAAAAAGACGGTGCAATTTCAATTGTTACATTAGATTCTGAGGATGGTTTATATATTTTACGCCATTCAACAGCTCATCTATTAGCTCAAGCGTTAAAACGTTTATATAAAGATGTGAAGCTTGGTATTGGACCAGTAATCGAAAACGGCTTCTATTATGATATTGATATGGAAGAAGCAATTACCGTTGAAGATTTCCCAAAAATTGAAAAAGAAATGCAAAAGATTGTAAATGAAAACTTAGAAATTGTTCGTCATGAAGTGCCTCGCGCCGAAGCTCTTCGTCGTTATGAGGAAATTAATGATGAACTAAAATTAGAATTGATTAACGACCTTCCAGAAGATGCTGTTATTTCAATTTATGAACAAGGCGAATTCTTCGATCTTTGCCGCGGTGTGCATCTTCCATCTACAGGGAAGATTAAAGTGTTTAAATTGTTAAGCGTTGCAGGTGCTTACTGGCGCGGTGATAGCAACAATAAAATGCTACAACGTATTTACGGTACTGCATTCGTGAAGAAAGCAGAATTAGATGAACATATGCGTATGCTTGAAGAAGCAAAAGAACGTGATCATCGTAAATTAGGTAAAGAGTTGAAATTATTTACAAATAATCAAAAAGTGGGACAAGGTTTACCTCTTTGGTTACCAAAAGGTGCAACAATTCGCCGTATTATTGAGCGCTACATTGTTGATAAAGAGGTAAGCTTAGGTTATAACCACGTATATACTCCAGTATTAGGAAGCAGAGAACTTTACGAAACTTCTGGTCACTGGAATCACTATCGTGATGGCATGTTCCCATCTATGCAGATGGATAATGAAGAATTAGTTCTTCGTCCAATGAACTGTCCTCATCATATGATGGTTTATAAAAACGACATTCACAGTTATCGTGAATTACCAATCCGCATTGCAGAACTTGGAACAATGCATCGTTATGAAATGTCTGGTGCGTTATCTGGACTACAACGTGTACGTGGAATGACTTTAAATGATGCACATATCTTCGTCCGTCCAGATCAAATTAAAGAAGAGTTAAAACGTGTTGTGAACTTAACTTTAGAAGTATACAAAGACTTTGGTTTAGAAAATTATTCATTCCGTCTATCTTACCGCGATCCAGAAGATACTAAAAAGTACTATGCGGATGATGAAATGTGGGAAAAAGCACAAGGAATGTTAAAAGAAGCAATGGACGAAATGGGACTTGAATACTATGAAGCTGAAGGTGAAGCGGCATTCTATGGTCCAAAACTTGATGTTCAAGTTCGTACTGCACTTGGAAAAGACGAGACACTGTCAACAGTTCAATTAGACTTCTTACTTCCAGAGCGTTTTGAATTAACTTACGTTGGTGAAGACGGAAAACAACATCGTCCAGTAGTTATTCACCGAGGTGTCGTATCTACTATGGAACGATTCGTTGCTTTCTTAATTGAAGAGTATAAAGGTGCATTCCCAACTTGGTTAGCACCAGTTCAAGTACAAGTTATTCCAGTTTCTCCGCAAGTGCACTTAGACTATGCGAAGAAAGTGCAAGAAGAATTGCAACGTGCTGGTATTCGTGTTGAAGTAGATACACGTGAAGAAAAAATTGGTTACAAAATCCGTGAAGCACAAATGCAAAAAATTCCATACATGCTTGTAGTAGGTGATAATGAAGTTGCTGAAAATGGCGTGAATGTACGTAAATATGGTGAACAAAAATCAGAAACAATTGCATTAGATGCCTTTGTTGATATGATTAAAGTTGAAGGGAAACGATAAGAAAGTCGCGGCATGCCGCGACTTTCTTGCTGAATACATATAGTAATGAAATGATACTAATCATAAAAAAGTATTGCATGTATTCGTGTTGTTTGTTACAATGTTTCTTGTTGTTAGGAAAACGTGTCTTCTTGACAGACATTATATCCTATGGTAAACTCATCAAGGATAATAGAATATTGTTTTGTAGAGCAAGTAGAAGCACCCGCTTCTCACCTGATTGACGCATTCGCAGTTAACAGGTAAATGTATTTCTTACGTAAGATAGTACAAGTGTGGGTGTCGTATGCCCGCACTTTTTTTGTTCGGGTTCTATGACTGCAAACATATTCTGAGAAAATCTTGGAGGTGGCTTACTATTAGCAAGGATATGATGATTAACGAGCAAATTCGTGCTCGTGAAGTACGTTTAGTTGGTGCAAATGGTGATCAACTTGGTATTAAGTCTCGTAATGACGCTTTAGATATGGCTGCAAATCTTAATCTTGATTTAGTATTAGTTGCTCCAAATGCGAAACCGCCAGTATGCCGCATTATGGATTATGGTAAATTCCGCTTTGAGCAACAAAAGAAAGAAAAAGAGCAGCGTAAAAATCAAAAAGTAATTAGCATGAAAGAAGTTCGTTTAAGTCCAACAATTGATGAACATGACTTTAACACAAAACTTCGCAACGCTCTTAAATTTTTAGGTAAAGGCGACAAAGTTAAAGCATCTATTCGCTTTAAAGGACGTGCCATTACTCATAAAGAAATCGGTCAACGTGTCTTAGATCGTTTCGCGGAAGCTTGTGCTGAAGTAGGAACAATTGAATCTAAGCCTAAAATGGAAGGACGTAGCATGTTCTTAATTTTAGCACCGAAAAACGATAAGTAATAGATAGAGGAGGAAATACCTATGCCTAAACAAAAAACTCATCGCGGCGCTGCAAAGCGTTTCAAAAAAACTGGATCTGGTAAACTTAAACGTGATCACGCTTATACTAGCCACTTATTTGCAAATAAGTCTACAAAAGCGAAACGTAAACTACGTAAAGCTGGTCTAGTAAGTGCTGGTGACTACAAACGTATCCGTCAAATGCTTGACAACTTAAAATAAGTTCGGTTGATATATAGAACACACTAGGAGGTAATATTATGCCAAGAGTAAAAGGTGGTACAGTTACTCGTAAACGTCGTAAAAAAATGATTAAATTAGCGAAAGGTTACTACGGTTCTAAACATACTTTATTCAAAGTTGCTAACCAACAAGTAATGAAGTCTTTATTATATGCGTTCCGTGACCGTCGCCAAAAGAAACGTGACTTCCGTAAATTATGGATCACTCGTATTAACGCAGCAGCTCGCATGAATGGTCTTTCTTACAGCCGCTTAATGCACGGTTTAAAACTTGCTGGTATCGAAGTTAACCGTAAAATGCTTGCTGACTTAGCTGTTCATGACGAAAAAGCTTTCGCTGAATTAGCAACAGTTGCAAAAAACAACTTAAAATAATTGCTTGAAAACCTTAGAAGATTTTCTTCTAAGGTTTTTTTATGTGTTCCTAAGATTAACCTATCTGGAAATGAAGAAAAGAAGTAGATATATGAAAAAGGAGCCTTAGTAGAGCTCGCAAAAAACTTGATGAGGAAGAAAAAGTAGAAGCGATGATAGAAACACGTCATCTTGATGGAATAAACGGAAAAATGTGTATAAATTTTATAATTATGTAATAAAACGTCAAGAGGGACTTCTCTAACTTTTTTATTGCTTCTGAAAGGTATCTTTTCTAGTAGAAACGACACTGTTATAATGTAAAGATAATATAGAAGTATTATCATATCATTTACTGATGATTGAAATGTATTCATGATTTAAGGACAAGATATTTCATAAGGGAATAGAAAGCGAAATAGGTAATAAGGGTAGGGCTTTTAGCTTATGTGAAATATGAGATGAAACAACATTGTCTTTGTGCGATGTTAGAGGAGGACGATGGAATGGATTTACTACAGCTATTTAAATTGCAAAAAGAATTAGATGATCATATTACAAAAGAACATGACTTACAGCCGAAGAAGCTATTAAAAGAAAAAATGTTAGCGCTCCTTGTTGAAATTGGAGAACTTGCAAATGAAACGCGTTGTTTTAAATATTGGAGTACAAAGCCAGCATCTGAACGTGAAGTCATACTAGAAGAATATGTAGATGGTTTACATTTTATTTTATCAATTGGTATTGATTTAGGAATTGATAAGAACTTTCTATTTTATAAATGTGCACAAACGAATAAAACACAGGTGGAAAGTTTCTTAGACACATATGCAAAAGTAATTCGTTTCACGGATCAACCGTCTATTACAAACTATATCGAATTATTTACAAGCTATCTTCGTCTTGGACAAGTTCTTGAATTTAGTCAAGAAGAAATTGAAAAAGCATATTTGGATAAAAATAAAGTGAATCATCAACGTCAAACGCAAGGATATTAATGGATGAAGGCTTATAATCAGTGGAGCATAAAGAAAATCTCCACTGATTAAAGTTTCACTTTGTTTTTTTGAATATTTCAATTTACTTATTATATAATAGGTTAAATGAAGAAAAAGGAGGGATTGACAATGCAAAAGTTAGATAAAACATTGACAATGCTGAAAGAACTAACAGATGCGCGCGGTATTGCGGGAAATGAGCGTGAGCCACGTGAAGTAATGAAAAAGTACATTGAACCGTTTGCGGATGAACTTTCTACAGATAATTTAGGAAGTTTAGTTGCTAAAAAGGTAGGAGAAGAAAACGGTCCGAAAATTATGGTAGCTGGTCATTTAGATGAAGTGGGCTTTATGATTACACAAATCGATAATAAAGGTTTTCTTCGTTTTCAAACGGTAGGTGGCTGGTGGTCACAAGTTATGCTTGCACAGCGTGTAACAATTATAACGTGCAAAGGGGATATAACAGGTGTAATTGGTTCAAAACCACCACACATTTTATCAGCAGAAGCTCGTAAAAAACCAGTTGAAATTAAGGACATGTTCATCGATATCGGTGCTTCTAGCAAAGAAGAAGCAATGGAATGGGGCGTACGACCAGGAGATCAAGTTGTACCATATTTCGAATTCCAAGTGATGAAAAATGAAAAACTGCTGCTTGCAAAAGCGTGGGATAACCGCATTGGTTGTGCTATTACGATTGATGTATTAAGACAATTAAAAGATGAAAAACATCCAAACATTGTATACGGTGTTGGAACAGTTCAAGAAGAAGTAGGACTGCGCGGTGCGAAAACGTCAGCAAACTATATTAAACCCGACATTGCGTTTGCAGTAGATGTTGGAATTGCTGGCGATACACCGGGAGTAACAGAAAAAGAAGCGCAAAGTAAAATGGGAGATGGGCCACAAATCATTTTATATGATGCATCTGTCATTGGTCATACTGGGCTTCGTAATTTCGTAGTGGATGTTGCTGATGAGCTAGATATTCCATATCAATACGACTTTGTAGCTGGAGGCGGAACTGATGCAGGGGCGATTCATATTTCTGTAAATGGTATTCCATCTATGGCAATTACAATTGCAACTCGTTACATTCACTCTCATGCTGCTATGTTGCATCGTGACGATTATGAAAATGCAGTGAAACTCATTGTAGAAGTGATTAAACGTCTTGATAAAGAGGCTGTACATAATATTACATTTGATTAAACAAAAAGCGAAGAGATGTCTCTTCGCTTTTTGTTATTTAAAAAGGGCGCTCTAATCCAGCTGCAGTATGTACTCCTAAAATGATTAAACGCGTTAATTGAAGTGCCATAAAGTGAGGTGTGTAAATCATTCCCTTTTTGAGCCAAGACATAATGATGCCAAGGTGAGCGCCAGTGATATAGCTAATAAGAATATCACGTGGAACGATAAGTTTTTCATCATTTGGCTGTGCGATGGATAAACTTAAAGTTAAATGAGTTTGAATGGTTTTCATCATTTTATATGCATAATTGCCAGCTGCTTGATCACCGAGCATAACGCGATAAAACTTTTCGTTTTTTGCGATATGTTCAAATAGAGCTAAAAAGCTTGGGTGTGGTGAATCAAATGTGAGCTGAAAATCTTCTTTATTTCGCTTTTTTGGTTTAATTGCTTCAGTTAGTGTTTCTAACATTTCAGTAATCGTTTTTTCAAGCAGGTCGTATTTATCATGATAATGACTATAAAAAGTAGCACGATTAACAGGAGCGCGTTCCGCAATGTGCTGCACGGTTACATTTTCAAAACCTTTTTCGCCTACTAAAGTAATAAAAGCATCCTGTATGAGCTGTTTCGTTCGTTTTACACGTGGATCATTTGTATTTTTAATAGACATTTTTGTTTCTCCTTGTTGAGTTTTATTTATTTAATCAACATATACATAATTAAATGTTGGGTAAACAACATATATGCTTAATTTGTCGGTTGTAGATTTGAAATAATTATTTATAATTATAAACGATATTCCTTTAGAAAACAGCACCACTCGTATGATGGATAGAAAAGCTTACTTTATCATGCAAAAGGTGTGCTTTTTTTGTTTAATTGTTAATATAATTAATAATTAAACAATATAAACAAAAGGATAGAAATCGTTTAGAGAAAAATTATATTCGATATAAGGAGAGAAAAGCAATGAATCAATTTCGAAGAATGGTGATGATCAACATCATCACATTAATCGTATTAGTTGGCGGCGGTATCGGTGGTTACTACTACTACAACCAATCCGAAAACTATTTAAAGACAGAGAATGCGAAAATTGATGGGAAAGTAATTCCAATTGCATCACCAGTAGCAGGGAAATTAACAGAATGGCAAGCAGAAGTAGGTAAAAGCTACAATGAAAATGATAAACTAGGTGCCGTTACGACATCAGGTTCAAATGGTGAACAAACAATGGATGTGACAATTCCACAAGGTGCAACAGTTGTACAATCTAATGCAACAACAAATGCTTTTGTTGGGGCAGGTAGCCCAATTGCATACGCATTTGATATGAATGATCTATGGGTAACAGCAAACATTGAAGAAACAGATATTGATGATGTACAAAAAGGACAAGAAGTAGATGTATATGTTGATGCGTATCCTGATACAACATTAACAGGAAAAGTAGAACAAATTGGTTTAACAACAGCAAATACGTTCTCGATGTTACCATCAAGCAATTCAACAGCAAATTATACAAAAGTGACACAAGTAGTACCGGTTAAAATTTCTTTAGACCACAGTAAGTCAGTAAATATTGTTCCTGGAATGAATGTGACAGTTCGTATTCATAAATAAGGGGGGGAGATAAAATGTCCTCATCTTTAATAGTAGGATATGCTATATTTTGTATTATCGTCTTCTTCCTGGTAAATCGTCTTTTTAGAAAGAAAAAAACAAACGCGGGAGAAGAGAAGGTCCCAGCCGTAAGTAAAATAGAAACGAAGCAACCGGAACAAAAAGCTTCCAATCTTGTAGAATTAGAAGCAGCTAAGAAAGAAGTACCCAAAAAGCATTTGCCAATAGAAAATGTAAATGTAAAAGCAGTTGTGACAGTATTGATTCTTGGCATGTTTGTTTCGATTTTAAACCAAACGATTATTAATGTTGCTTTGCCACCATTAATGAATGAATTTAATGTCTCAACTTCAACAGCGCAATGGTTAATTACAGGATTTATGCTTGTAAACGGGATTTTAGTCCCAATCAGTGCCTTTTTAGTATCGCGCTTTACGTATCGTAATTTATTTATAGCAGCAATGGTATTTTTTACAGTAGGTTCTATTATTTGTGCTATATCTGGAAACTTTACGATGATGATGATAGGCCGTGTAATTCAAGCAGTTGGTGCAGGTGTTTTAATGCCAATTGGTATGAATATTTTTATGACACTGTTCCCTCCCCATAAGCGAGGAGCTGCGATGGGATTATTAGGGGTAGCGATGATTTTAGCACCAGCTATTGGACCGACTGTAACAGGTTGGGTCATTGAAAATTACAGCTGGAACTTAATGTTCTATGTGATGTTTGTGATTGGCCTAATCATTACTTTATTATCATTAAAATTCTTTACACTAGCACAGCCAGTATCGAAAGCGAAATTGGATTTATTTGGTGTAATTAGCTCAAGTATTGGACTTGGTAGCTTATTATATGGATTTAGTGAAGCCGGCAATAATAGTTGGAGCAGTACAGAAGTTGTTGTTTCTCTGATCATCGGTACAATTGGTCTTGCATTGTTTATTTGGAGAGAAATGACGACGGATAATAAAATGTTGGATTTACATGTATTTAAGTATCCAACATTTACTTTCACATTGTTAATTAACGCAATTGTAACAATGGCGCTATTTGGAGGTATGTTATTACTTCCTGTCTATCTGCAAAATATTCGTGGTTTTACGCCAATTGAATCCGGTCTACTGCTTCTTCCAGGATCATTAATTATGGGGATTATGGGACCGATTGCAGGGAAACTATTTGATAAGTATGGCATTCGTCCCTTAGCAATCATTGGGTTAGCAATTACAACATATGCAACATATGAATTTACGAAATTAACAATGGAGACACCATATAGTGTAATCATGAGAGACTACATCATACGTTCAATCGGAATGTCGTTTATTATGATGCCAATTATGACAGCTGGTATGAATGCGTTGCCGATGAAATTGATTTCGCATGGTACAGCAACACAAAATACGTCAAGACAAGTCGCCGGTTCAATTGGTACAGCGATTTTAATTACAATTATGACGCAGCAAACAAACTATCACGTAGCAGATTACGGAAATATGTTAACAACGACAAATCCGATTTTAGTTGATAAAGTACACGGAATGGGACAAAGCTTAGCAGCTTTAGCTGGTTCCGCACAAGCTGGAGATGTGATGAGTACGCAACTATTATACGGACAAATTTCAAAGCTATCTGCAATTAACGGTATTAATGATGCGTTCTTAATTGCAACCATATTAGCGGGTATTGCCTGGGTATTATCATTCTTCTTGAAATCAGGTAATAAGCCAAATCGAAAAGCAGGGAATTAATGTCCCTGCTTTTTTATAGTTAATCTGTAACGAGAAGTTGATGAGCAATAACTGTAAACGATTCTGTTATATAGAGAATGAATTAGGTAGGGACATCAAATAATAGAAAATAGCACCTAACATTCCTGTAGAAAAAATAATGAATCCCATATTGCGTATACTTTTCACTTTTAATTGTATGCCATTGACTCCTGCTAACAAACCAGTTAAAGAGAATAGAATCCAATATAGAACGGTTGGAATACGAAGAAATTTATCACTATCAATCCCCATGCCCCAGAAAACAAAAGGGAGTACCACAAAGGAAAAAGAGAGCAATCCCATTAAGACCACGAGTAACTTCCGATAATTCACGCCTGCTATTATTAAAAACATTCCACCAATCACGCCTGACATTACGAGGATAGGCATAAAGAAAATCCATACAAAAGCCAAAATATCCATATAAAATCTCCTTCTAGTTAATAAGTTATATTTTACAATGTTAGGGTTATTTTAGATATGATTAAAAATAAATTTATTTTTATGATAAAAATGCTTGTAGCATTTCCAAGAGATTCATATAGAGTAATTGTCTTTTTATTTGAAATGCCTTCAGTATAAATCGCCAGTGGGAGTAATATAAATAAGCCGCTTAGTAGTCCTGTTCCAAAAAAGATAAAACAGGAAAATAATAAAAGAGGTATCGCTATGCAGTGATACCTCTTATTTATTGACAAATTTGCGCTATTTTTTTATTGGATTTCGTTTGTTGTGTTTGTAATTCACGCTCTACCATTTGATCTAATTGTTGAATAGCTTTCAATGCTTTTTCATAAGAAATTGTTCGGTAATGATGTGCTCCACCCGGCTCTTCATCTGCTTCATCCGCCCATTTAATAACCTGTTGAAGAGGTGTTCTTTCAATCTCTTGCTTTACTAGGAAAGAGTCTGTATGCAGAAGAATCGCAATGGAAATTTCTTTTGCAAGTCTAGGGTGTTCTCCTAATCGAATCAACAATTTATGAGCTCTTTCCGCTCCTTTAATTGCATGGATATCATTCTTTTTATATAATTCATAGTCCCATTTTCCATCGCTATACCATGTATGATGTCCGATGTCATGAAGAAAGCCAGCCTTTGTTGCCGCATCGACTGAGGCGTGATGCTTTTTCGCTAAGTGAAACGCATGATAAGCGACGGCAATCGCATGAACCATTCCAGAACGGCTTACGTACTTTTGTGTAATATGATGTTCGAAAATTTGTTCAAGTGTAACGTGGCGCATAAAACATTTACTCCTTTTTTAACCGATTAAAATATATTTTGAACATTGTACTCCATTAAGCAGTATTAGTAAAGTAGAAAGATTTAGAGGAAAGAGACGGGCTTTTATTATTTTTAGTAGTAATAAGATGACGGAATTTGTCGACTGGTCGATATCTTGTGTCGAATCGCCGATATATTTGAAAAATCGCCGATATACGATGATTTTGTATACAAGGTAAAAAACACCTGTCTCCAAAAAAAATTTTTTTTGGAGACAGGCTTGTGATATTACTTATTTTTTAATCCTTGTTCTAGTGTTTCGAGCATATCGTGCCTTTCATTTTCATCTGCATTTTTCCAAATTACTTCAAATAAAACACCAAGTCCCGGTAACATTTTTTCTTCGCCGCTTTGAATAGCGTCAACAATCGTTTCTTGTAATTGATCTTGTGTATTACCAGCTATATTTGCTAATACTGCCCCGCGTAAATTAAAGTTCATTTCAGTCACCTCATTTTCGGAATTGAAACTGCCATTAGTTTTTGTTCTTTTTTATGTAAATATGTATGAAAAATAGGCTATAATGAGAAGACAAGAAGAGAGGGAATGCATAGAATGAAAAATATTGATTCAGTAAAAAATCCGCGTGTGAAGCAGTGGAAAAAGTTACAAACAAAAAAAGAACGCGATAAGAAAGGACTATTCTTTGTAGAAGGATTCCATTTAGTAGAAGAAGCTTTAAAAGCAGACATTGTTACAGAACTTATCGTTTCAGATCAAACGGACCTTCCGAAAGATTGGATCGTTTCTGATGTCGAAATGTATATTGTCCCTGAACCGATTGTAAAGGTGCTTAGGGAAACAGAAACAACACAAGGTGTATTTGCAGTTTGCGAGAAACAAGAAAAAGAAGTAGAGCTTTCAAATGGGAAATTTCTTTTGCTCGATGGTCTTCAAGATCCAGGCAATTTAGGGACAATTATTCGCACGGCTGATGCAGCAGGTGTTCATGCTGTTGTACTTGGAGAAGGATGTGTAGACGCTTATAATAGTAAAGTGCTCCGCTCTACACAAGGCTCTATTTTTCATTTGCCAGTTGTCAAAGGGAATTTAGAAGAATGGATAGACAAGTTAAAAACACATAACGTTCCTGTATACGGAACAGCGCTAGAAAATGGTGTTCCATATGGCGAAATAACACCAACAGGAAGTTTCGCATTAATTGTAGGAAATGAAGGAAATGGTGTGCACCAAGATATTCTTGCAAAATGTGATCAAAACTTATATATTCCGATTTATGGCGGGGCCGAGTCGCTAAATGTAGCAGTAGCTGCTGGAATTTTAACGTATTATTTACAAAGCCCGGTTGCGAATCGTTAAAAAACTTCTTATAATAAGTTGAACATATAATAAAAAGAATAGAATGAAAAACATTGATAGAGAAGAGTAACTTTCAAAATCGCCATATAGGGAGAGAATGCCTTAGACTGAAAGCATTCTTATGGTAGACGGAAGTGAATTCACCTCTGGAGTTGACGCCAGGACCATGTATATGTAAAGGCGTTCCGGTCAGAATTGATCGTTATAACTAATGAAGTGGACAGACTTGTTCTGTCAATTTAGGGTGGTACCGCGAATTTACCTCGTCCCTTTTTGGGAGCGAGGTTTTTTTATTTTTAAAATTAGGAGGGTTCCAAATGGAAGCACGTTTAAAAGAGCTAAAGCAAAAAGCGTTAAAGCTTATTGAAGAAGCAAAAGAGCTAAAGAGTTTAAACGACGTACGCGTAGCGTATTTAGGTAAAAAAGGCCCGATTACAGAAGTATTACGCGGCATGGGGAAATTATCCCCAGAAGAGCGTCCACGTATGGGAGCATTAGTAAATGAAGTGCGTGAAGCAATTCAAACTCGTCTAGAAGAAAAAGTGAGCAACTTAGAAAAAGCAGTAATGGAAGCGAAACTAGCTTCTGAAACAATTGATGTTACACTGCCAGGTCGTCCTGTTGAAACAGGTTGTCACCATCCGTTAACAGCTGTTGTTGAACAAATTGAAGATGTATTTATCGGTATGGGTTATGAAGTAGCTGAAGGAACAGAAGTAGAAAAAGACTACTACAATTTCGAAGCATTAAACTTACCGAAAGATCACCCAGCACGTGATATGCAAGATACATTCTATATTACAGAAGAAACGTTACTACGTACACATACATCTTCTGTGCAAGCACGTACAATGGAAAACAATAAAGAAAAAGGTCCGATTAAAATTATTTGTCCGGGTAAAGTATATCGCCGTGATGATGATGATGCGACACACTCACATCAGTTCATGCAAATTGAAGGTCTTGTAATTGATAAAAATATTCGTATGAGTGATTTGAAAGGTACACTTCAAGTATTCGTGAAAAAGATGTTCGGTGAAGATCGTGAAATTCGTCTTCGTCCAAGTTTCTTCCCATTCACAGAGCCATCTGTAGAGATGGATATTTCTTGTATGATGTGTCATGGTAAAGGTTGCGGCACTTGTAAAGGAACTGGCTGGATTGAAATTTTAGGCGCAGGTATGGTTCACCCGAACGTACTTGAAATGGCTGGTTATGATTCAAAAGAATATCAAGGTTTTGCATTCGGTATGGGTGCAGAGCGTATCGCAATGTTGAAATACGGCGTAGATGACATTCGTCATTTCTATACAAATGATGTACGTTTCTTACAACAATTCAAACGAGCGTAAGGGAAGGAGAGGATAAGTATGTTCGTATCATATCGTTGGTTACAAGAGTATGTAGATATTAAAGATGTAACAGCACAAGAGTTAGCAGACAAAATCACGAAAAGTGGTATTGAAGTAGAAGGCGTTGAAGTACTAAATAAAGGTGTAAAAGGTGTTGTAGTCGGTCACGTATTAGAATGTGAAAAACACCCAGAAGCTGATAAATTGAGTAAATGTTTAATCGATATCGGTGAAGAAGAGCCCGTACAAATTATTTGCGGTGCTCCTAACATTGCAAAAGGATTAAAAGTACCAGTTGCGAAAGTTGGCGCTGTTCTTCCTGGTAACTTCAAAATTAAAAAAGCAAAATTACGTGGTGAAGCGTCTCATGGTATGGTTTGTTCTCTACAAGAGCTTGGCATTGATGCGAAACTAGTTGCAAAGGATTATGCAGATGGTATTTTCATCTTCCCAAGTGACGTTGAAGTGGGGGCGGATGCACTTGAAATTCTAAACTTACACGATGAAGTTCTTGAACTTGGTTTAACACCAAACCGTGCGGATTGCTTAAATATGTTAGGTGTTGCTTATGAAGTAGCTGCTATTTACGGTCGCGAAGTAAAACTTCCAGCTATTGATTTACAAGAGTCAGCAGAAAAAACATCGGATTATATTGCTGTGAGTGTAGAAGCAAAAGAAGAGAATCCATTATACATTGCAAAAATGGTGAAAAATGTAAAGATTGGTCCGTCGCCAATGTGGATGCAAACACGTCTTATGGCAGCTGGCATTCGTCCGATTAGCAATGTAGTTGATATTACAAACTACATTTTAATGGAATATGGTCAACCATTACATGCATTTGATTATGATAAATTAGGTTCAAAACAAATCGTTGTTCGTCTTGCAAAAGAGGGCGAGAAGATTCAAACATTAGACGATCAAGAACGTACATTACAAGCACATCACCTTGTGATTACAAATGGAAACGAAGCAGTAGGTATTGCAGGTGTAATGGGCGGGGCAAATTCTGAAGTTACCAATGGTACAGTCAACGTTCTAATTGAAGCTGCATACTTTACAAGTCAAACAGTGCGCCGTGCATCAAAAGATTTAGGTCTTCGCAGTGAATCAAGTGCACGTTTTGAAAAAGGAATTGACCCAACACGCACGTTTGAAGCGATTCAACATGCCGCTGCTCTAATGGTGAAATACGCTGGTGGTGAAGCGTTAGAAGGTGTAGTAGAAGTTGATAACCTACAAGTAAAAGAACATACAGTATCAATTACAGTAGAAAAAGTCAACCGTGTATTAGGTACAGACATTACTGCAAGTGAAATGGGGACAATTTTCACAAACTTAAAGTTTCCATTCACAGAAGTAGAAGGAGCATTCCATATAAATGTACCGTCTCGTCGTCCTGACATTACAATTGCAGAAGACTTAGTGGAAGAAGTGGGACGTCTGTATGGATACGATCATATTCCAGTAACACTTCCAAAAGGTACAATGACACGTGGGCAGTTAACAGAAGCACAAACAAAACGTCGTAAAGTGCGCCGCTTCCTAGAAGGGGCTGGCTTATACGAAGCAATTACGTACTCATTAACAAGTGCGGATCAAGCGAAACAATATATCGTTGAACCAAATGAAAAAACTCCTGTGAACTTGGCACTTCCAATGAGTGAAGAGCGTAGTCAGCTTCGTTTAAGTTTAGTACCACAATTGTTAGAAGCAGTTTCTTACAACCTTGCTCGTAAAAATGATAGCGTTGCTTTATATGAAGTAGGTTCTATCTTTTTACCGACAGCAGAAGGAGAGCTTCCAAAAGAAGAACAGCATCTTGCGGGTGTTATGACAGGTCTTGCTCTTCATCATGCATGGCAAGGTGAAAAGAAAGTGGTTGACTTCTTTGTTGTAAAAGGAGTATTAGAAGGATTATTTGACGTACTTGGCGTTACAAATCATATCACATATACACCAGCCAAACGTGAAGGTATGCATCCAGGTCGTACAGCTGATATCTTATTACATGGCGAAGTAATTGGTTTTATCGGTCAATTGCATCCAGAAGCACAAAAACAATTAGATGTAAAAGATACATTTGTATTCGAACTCTCTCTTGTAAAACTATTTAGTGCAGAGGTAGAAGAAACGTATTACTCAACAATTCCACGTTTTCCATCTATGACACGTGATATGGCTGTTGTTGTAGCAAAAGATGTAAAAGCTGGTGAAATGAAGAAAGTTATTGCAGAAGCGGGCGGAGAACTTCTAAAAGAAGTAACGTTGTTTGATCTATACGAAGGTGAAAAAATGGAAGAAGGTAAGAAATCACTTGCATTCTCTATGAATTACTTTGATCCAGAACGCACATTAACAGACGAAGAAGTAACAGAAGCACATAACCGTGTATTAGCAGTGGTAGAAGAGAGATTTGGTGCGGAGTTACGTAAATAATAAAAAAATTGCCGGAATCAATCCGGCAATTTTTTTATCTCGCTATTTTAGGGCAGTAACAGCCGGGTTGGTGAGAGCTCATCATCAATGGGGATGAAGCTCCCCGCTGATTAAAATTTTACCTTATATGAATGATGTTGGGCAGCTATTTTTCTATATCGAATCAACAATAGAAAAATAGCTGATATATTTTCTGACGTCTTGCATCTTTCCCGCGAATGTAGTACATTAATTTTAGTTTAACAAAATGAAAGACGATGATAAGGAAAAGTAGTATATACTATAATCCATAGCGAATCAGGGACGGTGAGAGCCTGGTGAGGCGGTATATATGAAGAACACCTTGGAGTTGCTAACCGAAATTGAATGTTACTGTTCAAGAGTAGACTTAGACGGGAGTCCGACCTGTTACAAATTGGAAAGTATGGATTACATACGAATGAAAGTTGGTCTTTATGACAAATTGGGTGGTACCGCGAAGTTTAACCTTTCGTCCCTTTATGGATGAAAGGTTTTTTTGTATTTAAATATTCGTAAAGGAGACATTCACTATGGAAAACACATTAGTAAAAAGTCTGTACAGAGAAACAGATAAATATGTAGATCAAAAAGTGCAAGTATCTGGTTGGATTCGTAACTTACGTGATTCAAAAGTATTTGGCTTTATCGAATTAAATGATGGTAGCTTCTTTAAAAGTGTACAAATCGTTTTTGATACAGAATTAGATAACTTTAAGGAAATTACAAAATTACCGCTTAGCTCCTCTATTAGAGTAGAAGGGAAGTTCATTGCAACACCTACTGCAAAACAACCATTTGAAATTAAAGCAGAAAAAATCGAAATTGAAGGCTTATCAGATTCTGATTACCCACTTCAAAAGAAACGCCATACGTTTGAATACTTACGTACAATCGCTCACTTACGTCCAAGAACAAATGCATTCTCTGCAACGTTCCGTGTGCGTTCTATCGCAGCTTACGCGATTCATAAGTTCTTCCAGGAGCGCGGCTTTGTCCATGTTCATACACCAATTATTACTGGTAGCGATACAGAAGGTGCAGGTGAAATGTTCCGCGTAACAACACATGACATGAACAACCTACCAAAAGGAGAAGATGGACAAGTAGACGATTCGAAAGACTTCTTCGGTAGAGAAACAAACTTAACAGTAAGTGGTCAACTTCCTGCTGAAGCTTATGCATTAGCGTTCCGTGATGTATATACATTCGGACCTACATTCCGTGCGGAAAACTCAAACACAACTCGTCATGCAGCTGAGTTCTGGATGGTGGAGCCGGAAATTGCATTTGCTGAACTGGAAGATGTAATGGATCTTACAGAAGATATGCTAAAATATGCAATGAAATACGTGTTAGAGCATGCACCAGAAGAAATGGAATTCTTCAACAAATTTGTTGATAAAACAGTTCTTGAGCGCATGAACAATGTCATTAACTCTGACTTTGGTCGCATCACATACACAGAAGCAATTAAGGTACTTCAAGAATCAGGTGCTGACTTCAAATACCCAGTAGAATGGGGCATTGATTTACAAACAGAGCATGAAAGATATTTATCAGAACAAGTCTTTAAACGTCCTGTATTCGTAACAGACTATCCAAAAGATATTAAAGCATTCTACATGCGTATGAACGATGATGGTAAAACAGTAGCTGCTACTGATCTTCTTGTTCCTGGCATCGGCGAATTAATCGGCGGAAGTCAACGTGAAGAAAGAATGGATGTTTTAGTAGACAGAATCAAAGAATTAGGCATGAAAGAAGAAGACTACTGGTGGTACTTAGAACTTAGAAAATACGGCGGTACAAAACACGCTGGATTCGGTCTAGGCTTTGAACGTTTCTTAATGTACATCACTGGTATGGGGAATATCCGTGACGTAATTCCATTCCCAAGAACGCCAGGTTCTGCGGAGTTTTAAAATATGAAAAAAGCGAGAGGAAGGCCCTCTCGCTTTTTCGTATAGATTTTTATTGAAAAGCAAAAAGTAACGTGAAGGG
The DNA here is from genome assembly GCF_022663595.1 of Bacillus cereus group sp. BfR-BA-01360. Classification (NCBI taxonomy): domain Bacteria; kingdom Bacillati; phylum Bacillota; class Bacilli; order Caryophanales; family Bacillaceae; genus Bacillus; species Bacillus cereus group sp. BfR-BA-01360. Next base: position 92,658 of record NZ_JAKUFV010000006.1, on the reverse strand, counting down.
GTGAATAGGAATGAGTAAAAAGGTGAAAAAAGATCCTTCACGAGCAGTTTTAGGTTCTCCAGAAGTAGAAGGGCAAGGAACAACGACGCATGAAACAGGTGCTTATAAAGTACCTTCATCAAATAAGAAACAGAAGCGAAGTTAACATATAAAAGGAGTCATTCGTTCGAATGACTCCTTTTATATGTTTTTATTTTTATTTCTTTTATCATTTTATCTATGTCTTTGTCTAAGTGTTCAAAATAGAAAAACCATAATAAGCTAACGAACAAGCAATATATCGCCATAATGCATAGACTATCTGTTATATTTTCCGTAAGAGGTTTAGAAGTGAAAAGGATGCCTCAGATAAGGGAAATAATAAAGTAAGTAAGAGGACTGATAAAATGGACGAGTATGTATAGTGATTTTTTTACTTTCGTATGAGTCATTTCACATGGCTCCTTTTTATTCAAAATATCCATTTAAACTGAATAGTTTTTTATCGTTGCTGTCTTTCCTTAGTTGTTATCAAGATGTTATTTTTTAATAATATCTTCAAGCTCATTGCAAAATTTTTTAAGTTGTATTGGGTTATGAATCAATGTTTGGGCATCATATTTACTAATATGTTTTCTCACTCGGAATTTTAGTAAAACAGATCTTCCATATCGTTCCAATATTGAATTGAACTCGGGGTGTTCATTTAGTAATCGTATGTTCTCACGAATCTTTAATTGTTTTTCGTATGGATTTCCTATCAAAATGTTTAAAATTATTTGTAAAAATAGCAATGAAATCACCCTTTATATATGAGTTTAAAGTTGTGGGTATTTCTGTATATTCTAATTATAACAAAAAATAAAAGAGAAAAGAAATAAGACTTCTTTTCTCTTTGTTTAGTTCGTTTACATATTGTCGATACTAAAATATAGCTATTTTTTCAATAAACGAAACGCTTTTTCTGTATTAGCAAAGTGAAGCTTCACAAATTCAGGAAGACGCTCTTTTCCTAATTTTTGAATGAGTTTAGCGGCAGCAATATCCACTTGTTTGCCTGCACCTTTTGGAAGTTGCATACCTGCTTTTTTACTGAGTTCATCAAATTGTTTTACGAATGAATAACGAGCTAGAATAGATGCCGCTGCAACAGCTAAATGTATACTTTCGCCTTTGGTAGCAAAATAAACATTGTCACGCTGTACCTGTTTTTGGTTTGCTAAATATTTATAGTATGTATCAGGTTGTGTGAATTGATCGATTAAGATACCGTCTGGTTTTGTCGGTGCAATTTTCGCTAATAAGTTGATAATCGCTTTATTATGCAGTAAAGCTTTTAGTTTGCCCTGGTTGTTTCCTTTATCAAATAGCTCGTTATATTTTTCATTATGAAGCACGAGAGAGCTATAAGGAATGACGGTAAGAAGTTGTTTTGCAATGGCAGTAATTTGAGCATCATTTAAGTTTTTAGAATCTTTTACACCAAGTTCTTTTAAAAGTGGAATTTGTTTTGCATCTACATATGCAGCAACAACTGTCATTGGTCCAAAATAATCTCCAGTACCTACTTCATCAGAACCAATAATCGACATTGTTCCAATTAAAGCGGGCGGAGCGAATCGATGTGCGTGTACTGTTTTTTTTGCAGGAGATGCTGGTAATTGGACAAGATTTTTCCAGCGTGCTGCTTCTTCCATAGCACGTCCACCTTGAAACATAACTTTTCCTGATTTATAAGCAGTAATTGTACAAGATGGTACTTTCGCGATAAAGATACCGCCTTGCGGAACTGTTGGACTGATTGCTTGTTTGTATTGGTTTTTCATCTCTTCAATGACTGTAGAACTTGTTTGTAATACGATAGAATTTGACAAAATGGTCGCTCCTTTTTCAATAGTGTTATTTTTATCATATCGGATTATTCTTTCTGTTTCCATATTGGGAAAGTTCATGGTATGATAAACTTTAGGATTCTGTACGTGATTGGAGGCCGGTGAGTTGTCACAACAAAAGGGAAAGAAAAGTCGAATTAATGTAGAAATCTATGGTCAACAGTACTCAGTTGTTGGCGATGAAAGTACAAGTCATATCCGCATGGTAGCAGCGATTGTGGATGATAAAATGCGCGAACTCAATGCCAAGAATCCTTCGCTTGATACGAGTAGACTAGCGGTATTGACGGCGGTAAACGTCATACACGATTACATAAAATTAAAAGAAGAACATGAAAAACTGAAAGAAAGTATGAGACAAAAAGGAATGGAATAACATGATTGATATCATTATCATTTTATTGCTTGTTATGGGATTTTTCCTCGGTTTAAGAAGAGGATTTATTCTACAACTTGTAAAGTTAACAAGCTTTATTATCGCATACCTTGTTGCATACTGGTACTGTAAAGATTTAGCGCCAGCGTTGGCGAAAATGATTCCGTATCCGTTTGATAAAAATGTATCCGTTCCAGAATGGATTGATGCAAACAATATTGAGGCAGTATTTTATCAAGCAATTGCGTTTATTATACTGTTCATTGTTACAAAGATTGCACTTTCCTTACTTGGTAATTTGTTAAATATGTTTGCGGAAATACCAGTGTTAAAGCAAATTAATGCATTTGCTGGAGCAATTCTTGGTTTTTTAGAAGTATACATTATTTTGTTTGTTTTAATTATTATTGGCACGATTCTTCCGATTGAACAAGTGCAAACACCATTACAAAAATCATCAATTAGCAAAATAATTGTAGACGATACACCGATTCTTTCTGAAAAGGTGAAGGAACTATGGCAGACAGGTAGCAGAGTATAACTTCTCTTTTTCGGAAAGAGAAGTTTTTTTCTATGAAGGAAAGGCGGGGAACGTATGAAAGTAAATAAAAAACAAGTGATTAAATTATTAGAAACAATCGCCCTTTTTATGGAATTAAAAGGCGAGAATCCATTTAAAATATCCGCATTTCGTAAAGCGGCAGCAGCATTAGAAAGTGATGATCGCAGCCTTTCTGAAATTGAAGATTTCACAAAGATTCCAGGCATCGGAAAAGGAACTGCAGCAGTTATTCAAGAATATATGGAAGCTGGAACGTCCGAAGTATTGCAGGAGCTTGAAAAAGAAGTGCCTAGTAGCTTATTGCCATTATTAAAACTTCCAGGACTCGGTGGTAAGAAAGTGGCGAAACTTTACAAAGAACTGGGCGTTGTTGACATGGAAACATTAAAGCAAGCTTGTGAAGAAAAGAAAGTACAGGAGCTTGCTGGGTTTGGGAAGAAGACGGAAGAGAAAATATTAGAAGCAATTGCGCAAGCTGGTTCTCGTCCTGAACGTTTACCGATTGCAATGGTACTTCCTATTGCCGGGGAAATAGAAGAAAAATTGTCGAACATTGCAGAAGTCATTCGTTTTTCGCGCGCGGGTAGTTTGCGCCGCGTTCGGGAGACTGTGAAAGATTTAGACTTCATTATTGCAACGACAGAACCAGCAGCAGTACGTGAACATTTGCTGCAATTTGATAATATGATTGAAGTGATTGCAAGCGGTGATACAAAAGTATCTGTTCGCCTGCAATATGAATATGATATTTCAATTGATTTTCGCCTTGTGAAACCTGAGGAATTTATTACAACGCTTCATCATTTTACAGGTTCAAAAGATCATAACGTAAGAATGCGTCAGATTGCAAAAGATAACGGTGAAAAGATCAGTGAGTATGGTGTGGAAAATTTGGAGACAGGTGAAGTGAAAACATTCGAAACAGAAGAAGAGTTTTTTGCTCATTTCAACCTTCCGTTTATTCCGCCAGAAGTGCGCGAGGATGGAAAAGAGATTGAACTCATTAAGGAATATCCAAACTTAATTCAGTTCTCTGATATACAAGGTGATCTCCATATGCATACAACATGGAGTGATGGTGCTTTTTCCATTGAAGAGATGGTACAAGCATGCCGCGCGCGTGGGTATAAATTTATGGCAATTACGGATCACTCTCAATATTTGAAAGTAGCGAATGGCTTAACGAAAGAGCGACTTCGTGAACAAGCAAAAGAAATTGAGCGCATCAATGCGAAATACCCAGATATCACAATTTTACGTGGGATTGAAATGGACATACTGCCAGATGCGACATTAGATTTTGATGATGAGGTATTAGCGGAGCTTGATTATGTAATTGGTGCGATTCATTCCAGTTTCTCACAAGATCGTGAAACAATTATGAAACGTTTGCGCACCGCAATTGAAAATAAGCATGTAACAATGATTGCTCATCCAACAGGACGTCTTCTTGGACGCCGTGAGGGCTATGATGTAGATACAGATTTATTAATTGAGCTCGCAAAAGAAACAAATACTGTTTTAGAATTAAATGCAAATCCGAACCGTCTAGATTTAAGTGCGAAATTATTAAAACAGGCACAAGATGCTGGTGTGAAAATCGCAATTAATACAGATGCTCATACACTTGAGATGTTAGAGGATATGGAAACAGGTGTAGCGGTAGCGCGCAAAGGTTGGATTCAAAAAGATACTGTGATTAACACATGGGATATTGAACGTTTATTAGATTTTATTAAACGTAATAAGTAACACAAGGGGGACAGGCAACTTATGTTAGAACGAACGTTGCGTGTATTAGAATATGACAAAGTAAAAGAACAGTTACTTGAGCATACAGCTTCTTCGCTTGGCCGAGATAAAGTAAAGCGCCTTATGCCAAGCACAGATTTTGAAGAAATTGTGGAAATGCAAGATACAACTGATGAGGCGGCGAAAGTGATCCGTTTAAAAGGACATGCACCACTCGGCGGGATTTTTGACATTCGATCGAATGTAAAGCGTGCAAAAATAGGAAGTATGCTGAGCCCGCATGAATTACTGGATATCGCAAGTACGATGTATGGCAGCCGTCAAATGAAACGATTCATTGAAGATATAGTTGATAATGGCGCTCAGCTTCCGATTTTAGAAACTCATGTTGCGCAAATTGTCTCTTTATATGATTTAGAAAAGAAAATTACAGGCTGTATTGGAGATGGCGGCGAAGTACTCGATAGCGCCAGCGATAAATTGCGTGGTATTCGCAATCAAATTCGTACAGCGGAAAGTCGCATTCGTGAGAAGCTCGAAAATATGACGCGCTCTTCAAATGCGCAAAAGATGTTATCAGATGCCATTGTAACGATTCGTAACGATCGCTATGTAATTCCGGTTAAGCAGGAATATCGTGGCGTATATGGTGGCATTGTTCATGACCAATCTGCATCAGGACAAACGTTATTTATTGAACCGCAAGTCATCGTGGAACTGAATAACGCCCTGCAAGAAGCACGTGTGAAAGAGAAACAAGAAGTAGAACGTATTTTAATGATGCTTACGGAAGAAGTAGCAGCAGAAGCTGATATCGTACTAGCAAATGTCGAAGTGATTGCGAATCTTGATTTTATCTTTGCGAAAGCTTTGTATGCGAAACGAATGAAAGCGACAAAACCGATTGTCAATAATGAGCGTTATATGGAGTTACGCCAAGCACGTCATCCGCTTATCGATCCAAAAGTGATTGTGCCAAACGATATTGTGCTTGGTAAAGACTTTACAACAATTGTCATTACAGGTCCGAACACAGGGGGGAAAACCGTTACGTTAAAGACGGTTGGAATATGCGTATTAATGGCACAGTCTGGTCTTCATATTCCCGTACAAGAGGAATCGGAAATATGCGTATTTAAAAATATTTTTGCTGATATCGGTGACGAGCAATCCATTGAACAAAGTTTAAGTACATTCTCTTCCCATATGGTTAATATTGTCGATATTTTAGAGAAAGCTGACTTTGAAAGCTTAGTGCTATTTGATGAATTAGGTGCTGGAACAGACCCGCAAGAAGGGGCAGCTCTTGCCATTTCTATCTTAGATGAAGTACATAATCGCGGTGCACGCGTTGTTGCAACAACGCACTATCCAGAATTGAAAGCATATGGATATAATCGTAATCAAGTGATTAACGCAAGTGTGGAATTTGATGTGAATACATTGAGTCCAACTTACAAATTATTAATTGGTGTACCAGGACGTAGTAATGCTTTTGAAATTTCGAAGCGCCTTGGATTATCTGAACGCGTAATTAATCGTGCTCGCAATCATATTAGTACAGATACAAATAAGATTGAAAATATGATTGCGAAATTAGAAGAAAGCCAAAAGAATGCAGAACGTGATTGGAAAGAAGCAGAAGAGCTTCGTAAGCAGTCTGAAAAGCTTCATCGCGAATTGCAACGTCAAATTATTGAATTTAACGAAGAACGTGATGAACGATTATTAAAAGCGCAAAAAGAAGGGGAAGAAAAGGTCGAAGCTGCGAAGAAAGAAGCAGAAGCGATTATTCGTGAACTTCGTCAATTGCGTAAAGCGCAGCTTGCCAATGTGAAAGATCATGAATTGATTGAAGCGAAAAGTCGCCTAGAAGGGGCAGCGCCTGAGCTTGTGAAAAAGCAAAAAGTAAAAGTGAAAAATACAGCGCCAAAACAACAGTTAAGACCAGGCGATGAAGTAAAAGTATTAACGTTTGGCCAAAAAGGTCAACTTCTAAAAAAAGTAAGTGATAGTGAGTGGAACGTTCAAATTGGGATTCTGAAGATGAAAGTAAAAGAATCTGATATGGAATATATTAATACACCAAAGCAGCTTGAGAAAAAAGCAGTTGCAACAGTAAAAGGACGGGACTACCATGTTTCTTTAGAACTGGATCTTCGCGGTGAACGTTTTGAAAATGCGATGATGCGTGTTGAAAAGTACTTAGATGATGCACAGCTCGCTAACTATCCACGTGTATCAATCATTCACGGTAAAGGAACAGGAGCGCTTCGACAAGGTGTACAAGACTACTTGAAGAACCATCGCGGTGTGAAAAGTTTCCGCTACGGTGATATGGGCGAGGGAGGCCTTGGCGTTACAGTTGTCGAATTAAAATAGCAAAAAGCCAAATAAAGGGGTAAACCGTTATGTTTATGGACAAACTTGCAAAAGTATTGTTAGCATGTTGCGGCATATTTTTGGTGATTGGGGTTATTTATTTAATGGTTTTTGCAAAGTAAAGAAGTGTCAATCTCGGCATCATACTATGCTTTGAGATTGATGCTTTTTCTTTTTGGACAATCTATAAGAAAAAGGAATAGACAATGAAAATTAATCAATTTATAAGTGAAGCCCTCTCTTGTTCAAGGCGAGAAACAGATCGTCTTATTAAAGCTGGGCGCGTTGCAATGAATGATAAAGTTTGTACGCATGGTGTACTTGTAAAACCCGATGATGTTGTCACGGTTGATGGGAAAGTTATTGAAAAAGAAGAAAAAGAAAAAGTATATATAGCTTTCCATAAACCAGTTGGCATCACTTGCACAGCTGCGAAACATATCGAAGGGAATATTATTGCTTATATCAACTATCCCGAAAGAATCTTTCCAGTTGGCCGTTTAGATAAAGCATCAGAAGGATTAATTTTACTAACAAACGATGGGAAGATTGCCAATCAAATTTTACATGGAGATCATGGACATGAGAAAGAATATGTCGTAACTGTTGATAAGTCGTTTACGGATGGGTTTATTCATGGCATGAGTTGCGGTGTGAAAATTAAAGATGGAATGACAAAGCCTTGTAAAGTAACGCGAGTAGATGACTCTACATTTCGCATCGTTTTAACACAAGGAATGAATCGACAAATTCGGAGAATGAGCCGTGCTTTTGGTTATACAGTAACAAAACTAAAGCGCGTTCGAATTATGAATATAAAATTAGGTGAGCTTGAGGTTGGAAAGTGGCGCTATCTTACCGATGAAGAGTTACAAGAGTTACGAGGAGCATTATAGGGAGAGTTGTTTGCTCCGTATGTTTTTTGTCAGAAACAATAAAACTGTTGCTTTTTTTTAAAATACCCCATATAATAAAAAACAACAAGTTTCGACAATATATTTTGTAAAAGTAATGATGAGGACATGAGTTATTTTTTACGATTCTCAGAGAGGGAGGTCTTAGGCTGTGAGCTTCCTAATACGAAAAGATAAACTTACCACCTCTAAACTTCAAGAGTGAACTGCATGTGCATTGTAATTCTTGGCGGATAAAACCGTTATCAATTTACACGAGCTATAAAATGGATTTTTTTATTATACATTCATTTTATTAGAATAAGGGTGGAACCACGATTTCAACACTCGTCCCTTTGTTAGGGACGGGTGTTTTTTGCGTTCTTTTGTAAAGAAAGTACGATATGGAAAAGGGGATGTAATGAATTTTGTTTCTGAATATTCTGTTTATTTAGGGAGGTAAATGAAAGTGAAGTCATCTTTAAAGGTATCTGAAATATTTGCAATTAGTTTAATGTTATTTGCACTTTTCTTTGGTGCAGGAAATATGATTTTTCCACCAGCATTAGGACAAGGGGCTGGAACAAATGTATGGATTGCGTTATTTGGGTTTGTCATTACAGGTGTGGGACTTCCGTTATTAGGAGTCATCGCAATCGCCTTAAAGGGAGATATTAATAAACTGGCCGGTCGTGTACATCCTTTATTTGCACTTGTTTTCATTGTTGCGATTTATTTATGTTTAGGTGTATTTGTAAGTGTACCACGTACAGGCACAGTTGCTTATGAAATGGCAGTTGCTCCATTTTTGCCAACTGAAGTAGCTGGTGCACAGTATCCACTTGTTATATTTACATTTATTTTCTTTGCCGTTACATTTTATTTAGCATTGAATCCATCAAAACTAGTGGGACGCATCGGAAAAGTATTAACACCAATTTTATTAGCAATTATTGTGATTATTGTTGTGAAAGCATTGATTTCTCCAATTGGAGAGTTTCGTGCACCAACTGAAACTTATAAAGACCCACTTTTCAAAGGATTTATTGATGGATATTTAACATTAGATGGATTAGCGGCGCTTGTTTTTGGAAATGTCGTTGTGAATACGTTAAAAGGAAAAGGTGTTACAGATAAGAAAAGGATTGCACGAGTGACAATTATTGCAGGGATTGTTGCTGCGCTTGCCTTATTTCTTATTTACTTAGCGCTTGCTTATTTAGGAGCGTCTAGTGTTTCTCTTGGAATGGGGGAGAACGGTGGTGTTATTTTAACGAATATTGTTCATCATTTATTTGGTGAATATGGAACTTTATTACTAGGTGTAGCAATCACAGCAGCATGTTTAACAACATCTGTTGGAATCGTTGCAGCGTGCGGAGAGTTCTTTTCAAAACTATTACCAAAATTTCCTTATCAAACAGTCGTTTTTATTTTCTGTGCATTAGCATTTATGGTGGCAAATCTTGGGTTAACACAGCTCATTGCATTAGCATTACCAATTTTAATTACATTGTATCCAATTGGGATTGTGTTGATTATCTTATCTCTTGTGGAAAATTATATTCGGATTCCATTAGCGATGTACGTAGGAGGGATGATAGGAGCGTTTGCAATTAGTCTGTTCGATGGTTTGCACAATGCGAATATTGAGATTGCAACACTTGCACCTATTTTAGAAAAAATACCACTTTATAGCGTTGGAATGGGCTGGCTAATTCCAGGAATCATTGGTATGTTTGTCGGATATGTTGTGTCTATGTTTCAAAAGAGGGCAGTTGTGATAGAGGAGTAAGCGACGAGAGTATTCTGAAAAAGGAGCTCGTTGTACTTACAAAGTGATAATATGGTATAGTGAAACGAGGCTTTTTTTCAGCCTCGTTTTTCGTGCTTCCTAATCCATTAGAAAGCATTTAAGTAGAAAGGAAGTCATTATATGAGATCTGAAGTAGCTGTGAAAATAAAACCAAAATTTACAAAACAATTGAAAAGTGGCTATCCACTTATTCTAAAAGAGGCAATTCAAAATGTAAATGACATACAGGAAGAAGGAACGATTCTTAATATATTAGATGAGAAAAATCAATTTCTTGGAAAAGGATATTACGGTAAGCAAAATAAAGGGTATGGTTGGATTTTAACGAGAAAAGAGAAAGAACGCATTGACCAAGCTTTCTTTGAACGAAAAATAAAATCAGCGTTGCATAAGAGAAAAGGTTTTTATAAATCAAATGATACGACAGCATTCCGTGTTGTAAATGGTGAAGGTGATGGTCTTGGCGGTGTAATCATTGATTATTATGCTGGGTTTTATGTGATTAGCTGGTATAGCGAAGGGATATATTCCTTTAAAAATGAAATCATTGGAGCTCTTCAAAAGGTAGCAAATGTCAAAGGAATCTATCAGAAGAAGCGCTTTGATACAAAAGGAAAATATATTGAAGAAGACGACTTTGTAGTAGGAGAGCGTGGTGAATTCCCCCTTCTCGTCAAAGAGAACGGTGTAAACTTTGCGGTGTATTTAAACGATGGTGCAATGGTAGGCGTATTTTTAGATCAGCGTAACGTTCGAAAACAAATTCGTGATACGTATGCAAAGGGCAGAACTGTTTTAAATATGTTCTCTTATACAGGTGCTTTCTCCGTATTCGCGGCCCTTGGAGGAGCAATCAAAACAACAAGTGTCGATTTAGCAAATCGCAGTTTAAGTAAAACAATTGAACAATTTAGCGTAAATGACATTGACTATGAAACACAAGATATTATCGTTGAGGACGTATTCCATTACTTTAAATACGCAGCAAAGAAGCAGATGAAGTTTGATATGGTTGTACTAGATCCGCCAAGCTTTGCACGTTCGAAAAAATATACATTTAGCGCAGCAAAAGACTATAAAAACTTATTAAAAGAAACAATTGCCATTACAGAAAACAACGGGATTATCGTTGCTTCTACAAACTGTAGTACATTTGATATGAAAAAATTTAAAGGTTTTATCGATACAGCTTTTAAAGAGATGAATGGTAAGTATAAAGTTTTAGAAGAACATTCCTTGCCAGAAGATTTCCGTACAATCGATCAATTTAAAGAAGGTAACTATTTAAAAGTAGTCTTTATTAAAAAGTTTAAAGGATAATAATAAAAAAGAAGCTCATTTACAATTGAGCTTCTTTTTTATTGCACAATATGCTGCACGCGGCCAACTTGTCCGTCTTTCAATCGAACTTTAATCCCGTGTGGATGAGATGGTGCGTTTGTTAAAATATCTTTTACAATCCCTCGAGTGAGAGTACCAGTCCGTTGATTTTTCTTTAAAACAATATCTACTTCTAGATCAGGTGAAATATTCGCTCGTTTTTGTCCGTTCATTTATACACCTGTACGTCTACGTTGATTATTTGGCTTTTTTGTTTGTTGACTTTGTAACTTCTTTGTTGCTAGGTCTTTATTTTTCAGATTTTCTCCACCTTTATTTTCTTGCTTTTTCTTCGCAAGTTGCCCGCGCATTAAATCCGCCAAGCTTACTTTTTTATTCTCTGACATAGTGAGTCTCCTTTATATAAAGTACATTACAAACATGAGCTGTAAATTTCATCATATCATTGTTACAGAAGGAAAGGAAGTTGGTTTGCACATTCATATAATTCTTTCCACTTTATAACAGTTACGATACAATGAAATTGTTAATATTTGTAAAAAGGGGATAGGAGCATGTCACGTCATATTTTATTAATAGAAGATGACATTTCGATTCAAGAAATGGTCGAGAAATATTTATCAAAAGAAGGATTTCAAGTTACATTTGCTTCTGATGGAGAAGAAGGCGTTGCGAAATTTTTTCATGGATCATTTGACTTGATTATTCTTGATATTATGATGCCAAAGCTAGATGGTTTAGAAGTTGTGAGAATTATTCGCGAAAAAAGCGCTGTACCGATTTTAATGATGTCCGCAAAAGATACAGATATCGATAAGGCGGTGGGGCTAGGACTTGGTGCAGATGATTACATTTGCAAACCATTCTCTATGATTGAATTGGCAGCGAGAGCAAAGGCAAGTATTCGAAGATTTACAAAGTATTCAGCTACGGAGCAAAAAGAAGAAATGATTGAGATTGGTGATTTGAAAATAGATCCGATTAACTTCACTGTGTATAAAAAAGAAAAACAGTTAAAACTTACTTTAAAAGAATTCGAAATTTTGAAATTGTTCGCAAGGAATCAAAATCGTGTATTTACAAAAGCGCAAATATATAATCTCATTTGGAATGAAGAATACTATGGCGATGATAATGTTATTAACGTTCATATGAGAAGATTACGTGAGAAAATTGAAACAGATCCATCCAATCCAGAATATATTAAAACATTATGGGGAATTGGCTATAAGTTGGAAGTGATGTAGCATGTTTTCTCTGCTCATGATTGTTATTTTTATATTATTAGGTGTCATTTATTTTCAATATAGAATAGGGAAAAGCAAGAGTGCGAATATACGTTATACGTATGAAAAATTAGAGAATATTATAAAACAACAAACCGGTGAGAAATTATTAGTTGTAACGGATGATAAAGAACTACAACAATTATTAGTAGCAATTAATCATTTATTAGATGCGAAACAAAAAACGAATGCGAATCATGCGAAGGTTGAAATTTCGATGAGAAAGATGCTTTCTAACATTTCTCATGATTTGAAAACGCCGCTCACTGTTATTCTTGGATATACGGAAATGTTAAATAAAGATAAAACGATGAATAAAGAAGAACAACACATACTGTTAGAAAAGGTACATGTAAAAACGTTAGAAGTAATGGAACTTATTCATAAATTCTTTGATTTGGCGAGATTAGAATCTGGAGATAAAGCAATTGAAATAACAAAGGTGAATATGAATGAAGTGTGCCGAGAAAAAATTTTAACGTTTTATGATTTGATAACGACTAAAGGGTTTGAGGTACATATTGATATACCAGAGAAAAATATGTATGCATTTGGGAATACAGAAGTATTAGGTCGTGTGTTAAATAATTTAATATCCAATGCCCTTACGTATGGATATGATGGAAAAATACTTGGTATTACGTTAAGCGATGATGAACGATATGTATATGTTGATGTATGGGATCGCGGTAAAGGAATTAATGAATCACATATTGATAAAGTATTTGAGCGTATGTATACGTTAGAGGATTCAAGGAATCGACTATATCAAGGTAGTGGTCTTGGACTCACAATTACAAAACGACTGGTAGAAGCTTTAGGGGGAGAAATTCATCTTTTTAGTAAGCCATATGAAAAAACAGTATTTACGATTATGCTGAGAAAAATCGATTTTTAGCTTGTAGAAATAGGATTCTACAAGCTTTTTTAAGCGTAAGGAAGGGGTAAGAAAAAAGAGACCTTCATTGTCTATGCTAGAGATATAAAGGAGAAAATGAAATGACATATATATTAAGAACGAATCAGTTAACAAAGGTGTTTCAAGGAAAAGAAGTAATTTCGGACGTAAATATGCATGTGAAAAAAGGGGAAATTTACGGGTTTTTAGGACCAAATGGTGCCGGTAAAACAATGATTATGAAAATGATTGCAAATTTAATGAAACCAACGAGCGGAGAGATTGAAATTTTTGGCGAGAAGTTAACAGGTACATCATATGAAGTGTTAAAACGTATGGGAATGATGATCGAGTACCCTATTTTTTATGAAAAATTAACAGCTCAAGAAAATTTATATCTTCATTGTGAATATATGGGTTACTATGATAAGAATGGAATACAGCAGGCGTTACATCTTGTCAATTTACAAAACGTGGAGAATAAGAAAGTAAAAGACTTTTCATTAGGGATGAAACAAAGATTAGGAATTGCAAGAGCCATTTTAACGAAGCCGGAGTTACTAATTTTAGATGAACCAATCAATGGTTTAGATCCAGTCGGGATTAGAGAATTACGCGACTTATTAAAAATGCTTTGTAAAGAATATGGAATTACTTTATTAGTCTCTAGTCATATTTTAGGAGAAATGGAGCAAATGGCAGATACAATTGGGGTCATTCAAAATGGAAAATTGCTAAAAGAAGTTTCAATGAAGAGTATTAATGGAAAACAAACGGAGTATATTGAAATTTCGGTTCCAGATGTGAAGCGTGCAGCTTACATGTTAGAAAATAAACTTTACATAACGAATTACAAAATAATGAGTGGAAATGTGATTCGTGTGTATGAAATGACCGTGATGCAGCAAGAAATTTCTAAAACGTTAATTATGAATGATGTGGAAATTGAAAGTATAAACAAAAAACATAGTTCATTAGAAGAATATTTTTTAAATATTGTGAATGAAGAGGGGATTCGTGCTTCATTTAATGAGATTTGAACTTATAAAATTTAAGTTATGGCCGATTATAAGAGGGGCGTTTATTGCGATATGTGTTTTTTCTCTACTTGTAATATTACTTATGTTTGATGGTGAGTTTACACATTATGATGAAGTATTTAGATTCATTGATATTTTTATGAGAGGAATCTATATCATATTTGGCGCGAGTTTAATTGCAAAATTTATTCAAGAGTTTCAAACGAAAACAATGCCGGTTATGTTTATGTACCCAATTAATCGAAAGAAAATGCGGATGGCTAAAATATGTATTATTATGATCGTTACCTTGCTTCTTATTCTCATTTCTGAAGGGATTGTTTTTTGCCTTTTTTTATATATTGAATTTATATAAACCAGTTATTACAGAATCACTCACGCCAGCAATTGTTAGTAAAAACGCCATTATGCTATTTGTAAACGCAGTAGCAGTAACGGGAATTAGCTTAATTCCCGTTTACTTCGGGATGAAGAATTATTCAGTTCGTACAACGTTTATATCAGCAATCATCATTATGTGTCTTGTAACGTCAAGTATAAACGGTGAATATTCTTTGTTTCATATTATCGCGATTCCTCTTGCGCTAGCTTGTGTAGGATTGCGTATAGAGCGATAAGGAAAATTGAACAAGTAGATTTGTATAAATAAAAGAAGTGTATGAGAAAATCAGTGGTTTACTTTAAGTATTGTTTTGCTAGGAATAGGAGATGTGTTCAGAATAATAAATTGAAGCAAGGGGGCTGATTATGGATTTGTTGGTACTTAATCTAATAGGCGGGGTTATAGCCCTTTTAATCGGAGGAATTTTATATTACAGACGCCCTGAGCAGAAAGCTTTTTTACTTTTAATGGCGATAGGGGGAGTAGATATCATTATAACTGTAATGAGAATGCTTTTAAAATAGAAGCAGGGAGGGAAGAAAATGTTGCAACTTATGAAGCTAGAAATGAAGAAATGTAAGCTTGGGTGGTATGTGAAGGGGGCGATCATCGCAAATATAGTGATGGTTGCGATGTTGTTTCTTGCAAGCTATGTGTCACAAATTGAAGGAGATGTAGAACTAAGAAATTCTCAAATGATGCTTTCAATGGCTAGTGCAATGGTGCGAGGAACATTTATTGTCTTTGCAGGAGTATTAATTGCAAAACTAGTAATTGAAGAATATAAAAACAAAACAATATTACTTATGTTTTCGTATCCAATTAATCGAAAGAAAATCATTGCTAGTAAGCTATTAATCACGGCAACGCTAACGTTTGTAACAGTTTTATTATCCAATATTTTTGTAATAGGTGTCTTCTTTATTTTGAATCGTTATATGCTAGTTATTCCGAATACAATAACGGTAGCGGAGTTGATGCAAGAAGGGATAAAAGTGATTCCTTTTGCCATTGCAGCTGCAGGAACAGGTTTAATTCCATTGTATTTTGGTATGCGTAAATATTCTGTTCCAGCAACGATTGTGTCTTCCTTAATTGTTGTAATGATTGCATGTCAAAGTCAACCAGAGTTCTCATTAGCAACCTTTTTTCCGCTTCAATTCGCACTTGCGGCTATTGGCATTATGATTGCTTATTATGGAATTAGAAATATTGAGAATGAAGATGCGCTGTAAAGTTTCACATGAAACAAGTTACAGAAAAAGACAAGGTTCTCAATCGAGGCCACTGAAAAAGTGGTTACTTTGAGAAAATAACACGCATTTTATCAATATGTTGAAATTAAAAAGGATCCCATAACCTTTATATAGTAGGTGGTGGGATCCTCTTTCTTATGAAGTGGAGTTTTTCAGTGCCCTCTTCTCAATCCCTTGTCTTTTTCCATTATTACATTTTGGGAGCTTCCATTCCTGCAGCTGCCCATTCTTCCTTTGCAGGGCCGTAAATACCAGGAACTTTCAAATCGGCTTGGCGCATAAGTACAGTCATTTGACCACGATGATGATTTTGGTGGTTGATTAAAGTCATTAAAAAGATAGAATTAGGCATTGGACGCCCAAAGAAGTCATTTATTGTAGCTAAATCTTTATCAGTCCACTGTGTTTGAATCGCTTCAACAAATGATGCATTTACTTTACGATAATTCTCCGCAATTGCTTTTGCTGAAGTTGGTACAGGATAATCTTTTGTCTCCCCTTCAAACTGTAAACCTGTTCCTGATAGAATGACCGGAACGGCCGTAACGATATGCCAAGCAACTCTACCTAAAGTCCAATGATCAGGCGTAATTTCTTGTGTTAACGATTCATCAGTTAATGTCTCTAATACTTTTTGTGTAGAATCAGCCTCATATTTCCATGTTTTTAAAAAGCCCTCAATTGTTTGAAACATGTTATCCCCCCCTATGGTTATTTAAATGATAAATTCACGAGAGAAGACGTTTTTCCTTCTTTTTATTTTATCCTGTAAAAGCCCGATTGGTGAGGGCTCATAATCAGTGGGGAATGAAGAAAAACCCCACGAATTAAAGGTTCACTTTATGTCACTTTGCTACAGTGTGTACATACATTTAGGAAGCAATGTTGAAGAAGAGTGAATTCGTTAAAAAAAGACAAAAGTACAAGCAAAATAAAATTTGCTGCATGTAATAACTATTAGGATATGGGGAATAAAGTGTTGCGTATCAAAGATTGGTTGTAGACCGAATCAGTTAATGTTTTATTCGGTTACGAAAGTGTATGTTAAAGATAAAAAATGAAGGAAGGAATCACCATGTCTCAATGGTACAATCATTTTCATACAAATTGTGGTTGTAATAAAACAACATATATTCATTCGTGCTGTTTTAGCTGCGATGGGACGGTTCCTAAAATTGGTCCAACCGGTCCAACGGGAATAACAGGAGCAACCGGTCCAACCGGTCCAACGGGAATAACAGGAGCAACCGGTCCAACCGGCCCGACCGGTTCAACGGGAGCAACTGGCCCAACTGGTCCAACGGGTGTTAGTGTAACGGCAACGTACGCTTTTGCCAATAATACATCTGGTGGGGCTATATCTGTTCTTCTTGGCGGAACGAATGTACCGCTTCCAAATAATCAAAATATTGGTCTAGGTATTACTGTTTCTGGTGGGAATACCGTATTTACTGTTGCAAGTGCAGGGAACTACTATATTTCATATACAATTAATATAACAGCTTCGTTATTAGTAAGTTCTCGAATTACTGTTAATGGCTCACCGCTTGCGGGAACCATTAATTCCCCACTAGTGGCAACGACTTCATTTAGCGCGACAATTATTACAACGCTTGCGGCTGGTGACGCGATTAGTTTGCAGCTATTTGGAATATTGGCTGTTGCAACTTTATCAACTACTACCCCTGGAGCCGTTTTGACGATTATTAGATTGAGTTGATTTGAAATTAGAAATATTAGGTAATGAAGTTCCCTCTATTGTAATAAATGAATAGGGGAACAAGTACATAGAGGAAAAGTATTGAATAGTTGTATAAAAGTCAGAATATTATGATTGTAACGGAGTTATGGCTATAATATAATGAAAACAATCATCGTGAATGGGCATTCATTTTATAGTTACGAAAATGAAAGGAGGAGTAGGAATGGAAAAGCCTTGGTTAAAGAATTACCCAGAGGAAATTCCACATACAATTGCTTATGATACGCAGCCTCTTCATGTATATTTAGAGCAGATGTCTTCAAGATACCCAGAAAGGAAAGCGCTTCATTTTTTAGGGAAGGATATTACTTTTTCAGAATTAAATAGCAAGGTGAGGCAGTTTGCAAACTTTATTCAGAAACTGGGAGTGAAAAAAGGTGATCGAGTAGCGATTATGTTACCCAATTGCCCGCAAGCTGTCATTGGATATTATGGAACGCTACTTGCAGGGGGGATAGTTGTACAAACGAACCCTCTTTATACAGAACGGGAGCTAGAGTATCAATTACACGATTCTGGAGCGAAAGTAATTCTTTGTATGGATTTCGTATTTCCAAAGGTTGCAAGCGTTCAATCCACTACAAAACTTGAACATATTATTGTAACTCGCATTGCTGATTTCTTACCATTTCCTAAAAACCTTATTTATCCATTCATTCAAAGAAAGCAAACAAATCTCATCGTAAAAGTTGAAGAAAGTCATATGATTCACCTATGGAATTCAGTCGAAAAAGAGCGTGATACAGCGGTAGATATGCTTTGTGATCCTGAAAATGATTTAGCCCTTTTACAATATACGGGGGGGACGACAGGATTTCCAAAAGGAGTTATGTTAACGCATAAAAATCTTGTATCGAACACTTTAATGGGAATTCATTGGTTATATAATTGTGTAGAGGGGGAGGAAGTTGTTCTTGGTGTGCTGCCGTTTTTCCATGTATACGGAATGACTGCTGTGATGAATTTAAGTATTATGCAAGGGTATAAAATGGTACTCATTCCAAAGTTTGATATGAAAATGGTTTTTGAAGCAATAAAGAAGCATAAAGTTACACTATTTCCAGGAGCTCCGACCATTTATATTGCCCTTTTAAATAGTCCGCTTCTAAAAGAATATGATATATCTTCTATTCGTGCTTGTATTAGTGGTTCTGCTCCATTACCTGTAGAAGTACAGGAGAAGTTCGAAAGGATTACTGGTGGTAAATTAGTAGAAGGATATGGACTGACAGAATCATCACCAGTTACTCATAGTAATTTTCTATGGGAAAAACGTGTGCCAGGAAGTATCGGTGTTCCGTGGCCAGATACAGATGCCCGTATTGTATCGCTTGAAACAGGAGAAGTATTGCCACCAGGTGAAATTGGTGAGATTGTGGTCAAAGGGCCTCAAATTATGCAAGGGTATTGGAATAAACCTGAAGAGACAGCAGCAGTGTTGCAAGATGGCTGGTTGCATACGGGTGATGTTGGTTATATGGATGAAGAAGGTTTTTTTTATGTGAAAGATCGTAAAAAAGATATGATCGTTGCCAGTGGTTTTAATGTGTACCCACGCGAGGTAGAAGAAGTATTATATGAACATGATAAAGTACAAGAAGCGGTTGTAATCGGAATTCCTGATCCATATCGCGGTGAAACTGTAAAGGCTTATATTGTCTTAAAAGAAGATGAAGTTTGCTCCGAAGAAGAATTGGATCGATTTGCTCGTAAATATTTAGCTGCTTATAAGGTCCCAAAAGTATATGAGTTTCGAAGTGAATTACCAAAGACAACAGTTGGTAAGATTTTACGACGAGCTCTTATTGAAGAAGAGCAAAAAAAGAAAGAGGATGAACAAACGGGCTAAGGCCCTTTCTTTTTGAAAATATAGGATTGACAATGTTTCAAATAGTCAGTAATATTAAAATATGAATGACTACTCATTCAGTCATCTTCTTGAAGGGGACAGTAAAGTGAAAAAGAATAGACCAAAATATAATCAAATTATTGATGCTGCAGTAATTGTGATTGCAGAAAATGGATACCATCAAGCGCAAGTTTCTAAAATTGCAAAGCAAGCTGGCGTAGCTGATGGAACAATTTATTTATATTTTAAAAACAAAGAAGATATATTAATTTCCCTATTCCAAGAAAAGATGGGAGAATTTATCGAAACAATTCGTCAAAAAACAGCAGGAATTGAAAGCGCTGTAGAGAAGTTATTTATGTTGGTAGAAATGCACTTCTTGCTGTTATCACAAAATGATTCTCTTGCTATTGTTACACAACTAGAGCTTAGACAATCCAACCAAGAACTACGCCTTAAAATAAATGAAGTACTAAAAGGATACTTACAAGTCATAGATGAAATTTTAGAAACAGGTATAGGACAAGGAGAATTTAGAGCGAATTTGAATGTTCGTGTAGCAAGGCAAATGATTTTTGGAACAGTAGATGAGGTTGTGACCAATTGGGTAATGAGCGATCATAAATATGATTTGGTCGCACTTTCAAAAACGGTACATGAGCTACTTGTTTTAGCTTGTGGCTATCGTCAATAATGGGAGGGATCAAGTTGAAATTCCTATCTGTAACAGTTGAAGACCATATTGCAGTGGTAACGTTCAATCATCCACCAGCTAATGCAATGTCTTCGCAAGTCATGCATGACGTAACTGAATTAATTGATCAAGTTGAAAAAGACGACAATATTCGGGTTGTTGTTCTTCATGGGGAAGGTCGCTTCTTTTCTGCAGGGGCAGATATTAAGGAATTTACTTCTGTTGAGGACGCAAAGCAAGCGACAGAGCTGGCGCAGCTTGGACAAGTTACATTTGAGCGCGTAGAAAAGTGTTCAAAACCAGTTATTGCAGCAATTCATGGAGCGGCACTTGGCGGTGGTCTTGAATTTGCTATGTCTTGTCATATGCGTTTTGCAACTGAAAGTGCCAAGCTTGGTTTACCTGAGTTAACATTAGGATTAATCCCTGGATTTGCAGGAACACAGCGATTACCTCGTTATGTTGGAAAAGCAAAAGCTTGTGAAATGATGTTAACAAGCACGCCGATTACTGGCGCACAAGCATTAGAATGGGGTCTTGTAAATGGAGTGTTTTCTGAAGAATCCTTGTTAGAAGAGACGATGAAAATTGCAAAACAAATTGCAGGGAAAAGTCCTGCAACAGTTCGTGCTGTGCTAGAGTTATTGCAAACGACGAAATCACCCCAATATTATGAGGGTGTGCAACACGAAGCGCAAATCTTTGGAGAAGTATTTACAAGCGAGGATGGAAGAGAAGGTGTAGCGGCATTTTTAGAAAAACGCAAGCCTTCATTTAGCGGTAGGTAGTACATTATTTTTTTAATATAAATTAACAGAATATTTAAATTGATGAAATCTTTCTAAAAAATAAGGGGGTAAATGGAATGAACATCTACGTACTCATGAAACGAACATTTGATACAGAAGAGAAAATTGTAATTAAGAATGGTGCAATTTATGATGGCGAAGCAGAATTCATCATCAACCCTTACGATGAATATGCGATTGAAGAAGCCATTCAAGTAAGAGATGCACATGGCGGTGAAATTACAGTTGTAACAGTTGGTGGTGAAGAGAGCGAAAAAGAACTTCGCACTGCGCTAGCAATGGGTTGCGACAAAGCGGTATTAATTAATATTGAAGATGATGTGGAAAATGGCGATCAATTTACAACAGCAAAAATACTTGCGGAGTATTTAAAAGATAAAGAAGCAGATTTGAT
Source organism: Bacillus cereus group sp. BfR-BA-01360 (assembly GCF_022663595.1). NCBI lineage: Bacteria > Bacillati > Bacillota > Bacilli > Caryophanales > Bacillaceae > Bacillus > Bacillus cereus group sp. BfR-BA-01360. The sequence goes on along the minus strand of NZ_JAKUFV010000006.1, from coordinate 71,295 downwards.
TTTAGGTGGAAACGTAGCGATTGATGGTGCATCTGGACAAGTTGGTCCTCGTGTAGCGGAAGCGCTAAATATGCCATATGTAACGACAATTACAAAGCTTGAAATTGATGGTACAAAAGTGAAGATTGAGCGCGATGTTGAGGGAGATACTGAAGTGATTGAAACATCGTTACCGCTTTTAGTAACTGCGCAGCAAGGTTTGAATGAACCTCGTTATCCATCACTGCCAGGTATTATGAAAGCGAAGAAGAAACCGCTTGAAGACATAGAATTAGATGATCTAGATTTAGAAGAAGAAGATGTGGAGGCAAAAACAAAAACAATTGAAATCTACTTACCTCCTAAGAAAGATGCAGGTAAAGTGTTACAAGGCGAGCTGCAAGATCAAGTAAAAGAACTTGTATCATTGCTCCATACAGAAGCAAAAGTAATCTAATAAAATACGAAATTATATATACAGGAGGGAAAATCTATGGCTCGTAAAGTATTAGTAATGGGTGAGGTTCGTGATGGATCACTACGTAACGTTTCATTTGAGGCAATCGCAGCAGCAAAAACAATTGCAGAAGGTGGTGAAGTAGTTGGCCTTCTTATTGGAGAAAGTGTTGCTAGTTTGGCAAGCGAATTGATTCATTACGGTGCAGATCGCGTTGTGACAGTTGAAAGTGATACATTAAAATCATATACATCCGATGGTTATGCACAAGCATTTTTAGCTGTACATGATGAAGAAAAACCAGAGGGGATTGTATTTGGACATACAGCACTTGGAAAAGACTTATCGCCGAAATTAGCTGCAAAACTAGAAGCAGGACTTGTGTCTGATGTAACTGCTTTAGAAATTGCTGGCGGTAATGTTGTATTCACTCGTCCAATTTATTCTGGTAAAGCATTTGAGAAGAAAATTGTAACAGATGGTATATTGTTTGCAACGGTGCGCCCAAACAATATTACGCCGCTTGAAAAAGATGAGTCGCGTACGGGAGATGTATCATCTATTACAGTTGATGTAAAAGATTTGCGTACGATTATTCAAGATGTTGTTCGTAAAACAGCAACAGGTGTAGATCTTTCAGAAGCGAAAGTAATCGTTGCCGGTGGACGTGGAGTGAAAAGTGAAGATGGTTTTAAACCGTTACAAGAATTAGCTGATGTTTTAGGAGGGGCTGTTGGAGCATCTCGTGGAGCTTGTGACGCAGAATATTGTGACTATTCATTGCAAATTGGGCAAACAGGTAAAGTTGTTACACCAGATTTATACATTGCATGTGGTATTTCCGGTGCGATTCAACATTTAGCTGGTATGTCTAACTCAAAAGTAATCGTTGCAATTAATAAAGATCCAGAAGCAAGTATTTTTAAAGTAGCTGACTATGGCATTGTTGGTGACTTATTTGAAGTTGTACCACTTTTAACAGAGGAGTTTAAAAAGTTAAAAGTACATTCTTAATTCGATGATCTTTGCGTTTCAAGTGAATGACCCTTATATATAAGGAAATGTGGGAGATTTCTTGTCTCTCACTTTTTTATATGTATTTCTATATTTTTGTATAGTATAAAGGCACATTTTTTTGTTACAATACATAACGATACATAATATTCGCCACGTATATAAGATAATGATATACTCTTGGTAGAATACACTTGAAGGAGGAAATGAAATGGCAATTGTAAACGCAACTGACCAAAGCTTCGCAGCCGAAATAAGCGAAGGTGTTGTATTATTAGATTTTTGGGCACCATGGTGTGGACCTTGTAAAATGATCGCTCCTGTATTAGAAGAAATTGATGCAGAATTAGGCGATAAAGTAAAAGTAGTAAAAGTGGATGTTGATGAAAACCAAGAAACTGCTCGTCAATTCGAAGTAATGAGCATTCCAGCTCTTTTCGTCTTAAAAGATGGTAAAGTGGTTGATCAAGCATTAGGTTACAAACCAAAAGAAGCGTTAGTAGAATTAGTTTCTAAACACTTCTAAAAAGAAAAGCGTTGCCCTGTTGGCAGCGTTTTTTTCTTTTCATTAAAACTATTTTCCATTCATTTGTTTTAAAAAGTTCGGTCATTTGAAAACCAAACCCTTCTCCTATAATAGAGTCCATGCCACAATGAGGACAAATAGCTGTATTGTTGTTATCCACAATTTCTATTGGGTGGAAATTTTTTAAACAATAAAAATAGCCACATATGCAATCCTTTTCTAAGTAAGTTCTATTATGAGAGGAAAAATAGTGAGCATTCATGAACTATTTTTCCATTTTTATTTTCATTCTCCTTCTTCTTCTTTTTCTTTTTCTGATATACTCATTACTTTATCTCGCTATTTTAGGGCAGTAAGACTCTCATCTCAAGATTTAGAGAGAAGTAAAGATAAAGAGAAGCCTTACAGCTCAATTGCTTCATCTAATAATGAGCGGAGGAGGAAGAAAGATCCACTCACTAAAGTTTTTCTTTATATGTGAATTATTTTTTAAATCCATTGTGTGTCAAGCAGAAGGAAAATTCAGCATCATTTGCATGTAACATTATAAATAGAAGAGATTTTCCTTTTTTCTTATTTTCCGTTACAATGAAAGAACGTATGTTGGGGAGTGACAGAGATGTTCCTCTTTATAAATAGCGATGATACATATGGAGAATGGAGGTATGAGAGTGCACGAACATTTAAAAGAGAAGTTAGCAATTTTACCAGACCAACCAGGTTGTTATTTGATGAAGGATAAGCAGGGAACGGTCATATATGTCGGAAAGGCGAAAGTATTAAAAAATCGTGTGCGCTCGTATTTTACCGGTTCACATGATGGGAAGACACTTCGTCTTGTTGGGGAGATTGCTGACTTTGAATACATTGTGACTTCTTCCAATTTAGAAGCACTTATTTTAGAATTAAATTTAATTAAAAAGTATGATCCGCGCTATAATATGAAATTAAAAGATGATAAAACATATCCGTTTATTAAAATTACTGGAGAGAAGCAGCCGCGTTTGCTAATTACGCGAAAGGTGAAAAAAGACAAAGGAAAGTATTTTGGTCCTTATCCAAACTCACAGTCTGCACATGAAACGAAAAAATTACTAGATCGTATGTATCCGCTTCGTAAATGTACAAAAATGCCGGACAAAGTATGCTTATATTATCATATGGGGCAATGTCTAGCGCCTTGTGTAAACGAAGTAACAGATGAACAAAATAAAGAAATCGTTGATAAAATTACAAAATTTTTAAATGGTGGGCATAAAGAAATTCGTTCAGAATTAGAAGCGAAAATGTATGAGGCATCTGAGAAATTGGAATTTGAACGGGCGAAAGAACTGCGCGATCAAATTGCTCATATGGATGCAATTATGGAAAAGCAAAAGATGATTATGAATGATATTGTAGATCGTGATGTATTTGGATATGCAGTAGATAAAGGGTGGATGTGCGTGCAAGTCTTCTTCATTCGAAAAGGGAAGTTGATTGAGCGCGACGTTTCTATGTTTCCGATTTATGATGAACCAGAGGAAGGGTTCCTAACATTTATTGGCCAATTTTATGAGCAAAACAATCATTTTAAACCGAAAGAAATCGCCGTGCCAGGAAGTATTGATCCTGAATTAGTAGAGCGTTTTTTAGAAGTGGATGTAACGCAACCAAAGCGTGGGAAGAAAAAAGAACTTGTTGAACTGGCAAATAAAAATGCGAAAATTGCTTTAGAAGAGAAGTTTTATTTAATTGAACGTGATGAAGAGCGTACAGTAAAAGCAATTGAAAATTTAGGAGAACGGTTAGGAATTGACACACCGTATCGGATTGAGGCCTTTGATAACTCAAATATTCAAGGAGTAAATCCTGTATCGGCAATGATTGTATTTATTGATGGAAAGCCTGCGAAAAAGGAATATCGTAAATATAAAATCAAAACGGTTCAAGGCCCTGATGATTATGAATCGATGCGAGAAGTTGTGCGTCGCCGCTATACAAGAGCATTAAAAGAAGGATTACCGCTTCCTGATTTAATTGTTATTGATGGCGGGAAAGGGCATCTTGCGGCGGCAAGTGATGTTTTAGAAAATGAGCTTGGATTATATATTCCGATAGCTGGACTTGTAAAAGATGAGAAGCACCGAACATCTCATTTAATCATCGGAGATCCACCAGATCCTGTTATACTAGAAAGAAATAGTCAAGAATTTTATTTATTACAACGAATTCAAGATGAGGTACATCGATTTGCGATTACATTCCATCGGCAGCTGCATGGAAAGTCAGTTATTCAATCTGCTTTAGATGGAATTCCAGGAGTGGGAGAAAAGAGAAAAAAAGTATTGTTAAAGCATTTTGGTTCCTTGAAAAAAATGAAGGAAGCTTCTGTAGGGGAATTTGTTGAAGCGGGAATACCGCAACATGTAGCAGAAACCATTTATTCTTATTTAACGAACAACAAGACATTGTAGTTTACAATGTCTTCTATTTTTTGTTATAATTCCGTAATATTCTGAAATATGTGAATGATATATAAATTGTAAAGCAGTCAACTAAACATATATGTCTAGCTGACTGTTAGTAGAGAGATTATACTTCAATGATGTCTTTTACATCCCATTTTACAAGGAATGTGATAGAATCCGAACGCTTCTTTTGCTCTTCATAGGATTCGGCAACAACATTTCGTTGCCTTTGAATTTGTTCAGCAATAAAGCCAGCTTCTAATTGATAAGAAGAATGGCGTTTTTGTTTTTCACGTTCTATGATAAGTGGGCCAGTTAGCTGAAAATGCATTTCTCGTCGTTTATGCTCGATGATACTTAAAGTACCCCAGCCAGCTTTTTCAAAAAAATGAATCATTTCTTCAATTGTTTCTAGTGGGTATTTTCTAGCTAAGTTTCTACCAGCCCAGTATAAAATTTCATTTAATTCTTTACCAATTAAATCAGATAATAATTCTTCGCGAAGTAGCTCATAAGCGAATGCGTTCAAAGAAATATCCTGTAAAGATTCTACATCGACTTTATTTTTGCTCACAATATTCCCCTCTTTCTATAGGGATTATTATATAACATTTCTCGCTTATAAAAAACAGCACTTTCTACGGGAAAATATGAATATATAGGAAGAAAAAAAGAATTGGCAAATTATATGCAAATTATGTATACGTTTTCTTGACGCTTCGACAAAAATAGGAGTAAAATGAACTTGGTATCAAATTATGCTGAAATATTTCGAATAATTTTTTCAGTTTTTCTTATAGCAGTAGTGAAAAAACATTATTGTTATAAACTATTCTGAAAGCAGCAGTCAAACATTCAAGGGGGGTAATGGGGACATGAAAGGCCGCGAGTATACGTTTCGTAAGTGGCACTCATTAATGGGAGTCATCCCGGTTGGTGTCTTTTTGACGCAACACTTAGTAGTAAATAATTTTGCAACAAGAGGAGCAGAGGCTTTTAACAAAGCTGCTCATTTTATGGAGCTCCTTCCATTCCGGTATGCGCTAGAGATTTTTGTCATCTTTTTACCGATACTGTACCATGCAATATATGGATTATATATTGCTTTTACAGCTAAGAATAATGCAATATCATACAGCTATTTCCGCAACTGGATGTTCGTTTTCCAAAGAATCTCAGGTGTTATCACTCTTATCTTTATCTCCTGGCATGTTTGGGAAACTCGTATTCAAGCTGCGATGGGACAGCAAGTGAACTATGATATGATGGCGAATATTTTAGGAAATCCTGTTATGTTTGGTTTCTATTTAGTTGGGGTTGTATCAACAATTTTCCACTTTGCAAATGGGCTATGGACATTCTGCATTAGCTGGGGAATTACAGTATCACCACGTTCGCAACGTATCTCTACTTATGTAACTTTAGCAATTTTCTTAGGTTTATCTTATGTAGGTGTGAGTGCATTATTAGCGTTTGTTGATCCGCAGCTAGCAAATCAGTAAGGAGTGGGAGATCATGAAAGGGAAACTTATAGTAGTCGGCGGTGGCTTGGCTGGCTTAATGGCAACGATTAAAGCGGCAGAAGCAGGAGTAAACGTGGAATTGTTTTCTTTAGTACCAGTAAAACGTTCGCATTCTGTATGTGCCCAAGGTGGTATTAACGGTGCCGTAAATACGAAAGGTGAAGGGGATTCTCCATGGATCCACTTTGACGATACAATTTATGGTGGGGACTTTTTAGCGAATCAACCACCAGTTAAAGCAATGTGTGAAGCAGCACCTGGTATTATTCATTTAATGGATCGCATGGGTGTTATGTTCAACCGTACAGAAGAGGGACTTCTTGATTTCCGTCGTTTCGGTGGAACGCAACATCATCGTACAGCATTCGCTGGTGCAACGACTGGTCAACAGTTATTGTACGCATTAGATGAACAAGTGCGTCGTCATGAAGTAGCAGGACTTGTAACGAAATATGAAGGTTGGGATTTCTTACGAGCTGTTATTGATGATGAAGGTGTATGCCGAGGAATCGTTGCACAAGATTTACAATCTATGGAGATTAAAAGTTTCCGAGCTGATGCCGTGATTATGGCAACAGGGGGCCCTGGTATCATCTTCGGAAAATCTACAAACTCTATTATTAATACAGGTACAGCAGCATCAGCTATTTATCAACAAGGTGCATATTATGCAAATGGTGAGTTCATTCAAATTCATCCAACAGCAATTCCTGGTGATGATAAATTACGCTTAATGAGTGAATCTGCACGTGGTGAAGGTGGCCGTGTTTGGACATATAAAGACGGTAAACCGTGGTATTTCTTAGAAGAGAAATATCCTGCATATGGAAACCTTGTACCTCGTGATATCGCAACACGTGAAATCTTTGACGTATGTGTGGAACAAAAACTAGGTATTAATGGTGAAAATATGGTATATCTAGATCTTTCTCATAAAGACCCGAAAGAACTAGATATTAAACTTGGTGGAATTATTGAAATTTATGAGAAGTTTACAGGTGATGACCCTCGTAAACTACCGATGAAAATCTTCCCAGCTGTTCATTACTCAATGGGTGGATTATGGGTAGATTATAAGCAAATGACCAATATTCCAGGTTTGTTTGCAGCAGGTGAGTGTGATTATTCTATGCACGGAGCAAACCGACTTGGAGCAAACTCTTTACTATCTGCAATTTATGGTGGTATGGTAGCCGGTCCAAGTGCAATTGAATATATAAAAGGTCTAACAAAAGCATCGGATACTGTTTCATCAGCTGTCTATGAACAAAATGAATTGATCGAAACAGAGAAATTTAACAATATTTTATCATTAGATGGTAATGAAAATGCTTACATTCTTCATAAAGAACTTGGAGAATGGATGACGGATAATGTAACGGTAGTTCGTGAAAATAAAAAACTACTAGAAACAGATGATAAAATTCAAGAGTTAATGGAGCGTTATAAACGCATTAACATTAACGATACAGCAAAATGGAGTAACCAAGGTGCTTCATTTACACGTCAACTTGCAAATATGCTTCAATTAGCACGTGTTATTACAATTGGGGCATATAACCGTAATGAAAGTCGGGGAGCACATTATAAACCAGAATTCCCAGAGCGTGATGACGTGAACTTCTTGAAAACAACAATGGCGAAATTTGATGGCGAAGGAAATGCACCAGCATTCCATTATGAAGATGTTGATATTTCATTAATCAAACCGCGTAAGCGTGATTACACTTCAAAACATGAAGTAGCTTCTAAGGGTGAAGAGAAGGGGGATAAACAACATGCCTGAGAAAACAATCCGCCTCATCATTACACGACAAGACGGACCGAATTCACAGCCATATGATCAAGAATTTGAAATTCCATATCGTCCTAATATGAACATTATTTCAGCGCTTATGGAAATTCGTCGTAACCCAGTTGATGCAAAAGGAAATCATACGACTCCAGTTGCATGGGATATGAACTGTTTAGAAGAAGTGTGCGGCGCTTGTTCTATGGTGATTAATGGTAGACCACGACAATCATGTACAGCGCTTATTGATAAATTAGAGCAACCAGTTCGCTTACAACCGATGAAGACATTCCCTGTTGTACGTGACTTACAAGTTGATCGTAGTCGCATGTTTCATGCGTTAAAACGGGTAAAAGCTTGGATTCCAATTGATGGTACATATGATTTGGGAGCGGGACCAAGAATGCCAGAGAAAAAACGCCAATGGGCATACGAACTTTCAAAATGTATGACTTGTGGAGTTTGCTTAGAATCATGTCCGAATGTAAATAGCAAATCTGATTTTATCGGGCCTGCACCATTGTCACAAGTGCGTTTGTTCAATGCACATCCAACTGGTGAAATGCATAAGGCAGATCGCTTACGTGCCATTATGGGTGATGGTGGACTTGCTAACTGTGGTAACTCGCAAAATTGTGTACAGTCATGTCCAAAAGGGATTCCGTTGACAACATCCATTGCAGCTTTAAACCGTGATACAACAATTCAATCATTTAAGGATTTCTTTGGTAGCGATAATAACTATTAATAAATATTGCCTCTTCGATTTGAAGAGGCAATATTTATATAGATGCTTTTTTGAACTGACTTTAAAATTTTCTGTTTATTCAAAAAGGAGAGTTGATTATGAAGCAAATTTCGTATATCGAAGATTTTGAGAAATGGGAATGTGGTTTTTCATTTTATATTCCTGTGAAAGTTCGTTTTGGTGAAACCGATATGTTTGGCCATATGAATAACAGTGTAGCGTTTACGTATTTTGAAGAAGCTCGGATTGAATTTTTTAAAGAGCTTGGTTTTATGCAAGAGTGGACGCATAAGTCATCTGAAACAATGATTGTAGTTGCGGATCTTCAGTGTAATTTTTTGAAGCAAATTTTCTTTGATGAACACTTAAAAGTATATGTAAAAGCTGGAGCAGTGGGAAATTCATCATTGGACTTACACTATATGGTGAAAAATGAGTCTGGAGAAATTTGTTTAGTGGGCCGTGGAGCAATGGTACAAGTGTCTAAGAAAACAGGAAAAGGAGAATCATGGTTTAAGGAATGGAAGCAAAAATTATTGCAAAAATAAAGAGAGCGATTTCGCTCTCTTTATTTTTTATCATCCATTGCTTCTTCTAATGTTAAGTGGTGTTTATATAAGTATGTAGCATACGGATTCCCAACATAGCGTAGATGCCATGGCTCATATGCGTATCCGGTTATATCTGTTTTATCTTCTAAGTATCGAATGACAAAGCCGAATTTATGAGCGTGTGCTGCAACCCATTTCCCTTCTTTTGTATCTCCGAAAATAGGTTCTAATTGGTATTTTGCTGATTTAGAACTAATATCCATTGCAAGCCCAGTCTGATGTTCGCTTGTTCCAGGAATTGCGCTAACAGCTTCAGCTTCAGCCTTTCCTTGGCGTTTAATATATGTGTTATGTAAAGATTGTTGCCGTTTATAAGAGCGATATCCTGAAACAGCTATTAGTTCTAATCCATCTTCTTTTGCAGCTTGGAACATGTTCTCAAGGGCGATGGCAGCATTTTTACGAAGTAATGTTTTTTCTTTATCTTTAGGAGAGGTAAAGGGAACATTTGGTTTTATTAAATCTTTCGGTATATGGCCATCTGGTAATTTGCGATGTTTATTCACTAAGACAAGTGGTGAATCTGGGTTTGTAACGAGAGAAAAAGTACCATCTATTTTTTGAGCTGTATGAGCTGCTTTTGGAAAGGAAGGAATTTCTTCATTTGAATGTTTCACATGCTTTTGATCATCGACTGCTTTCACTTCATTTCGCATGAATGAGTGAGAGCTGAAATAAGCGAAGGATGTGATGCCGATTATAGCGGTAGCGGTAGAAATAAAAACTATTTTTTTCATAAAGATGCTTATTCTCAGTCCTTTCTTCTTAAACTTATATTGTTTTTATTATAAATCTAGTTTGTAGAAAAAGAAATATAAGAGTCGTAACGTAATAGAATTGCAAAGAAAATGTCAGAAAATGTTTGAATATGTAGTTTTTTTTAGAATAATATTTCTAAAATCTTTCGTGAAATTGATTTTTTATGTAATATATATACATAAGAAGATGTAACGATTATTGAGAGTGGATAACTTCTTGGATAAGCTAGGAGTGAAAGGGAATGGATTTTGCAACAATTATTGGAATTATATTAGGTTTGGTTGCAGTAATAGTAGGGATGTTCTTTAAGGGAGCTGAGGTAGCAGCTTTATTAAACCCTGCTGCAGCACTTATTATTTTTGTTGGAACAATAGCAGCGGTATGTATTGCATTTCCAATGAATCAATTGAAAGGAGTTCCGAAGTTATTTAAAGTTCTTTTTGGTTCAAATAAAAAGGATTTAAGCTATGAACAATTGTTAGAGTCATTTGTTCAATGGACATCCGAAAGTCGGAAGTACGGTATTTTATCTTTAGAACAACAATTAGATGGCATTCAAGATGAATTTCTATTACGTGGTATGAAATTTGTTATTGATGGTGTGTCGGCTGAAGATTTAGAGCGAATTTTAGAAGCTGAATTGGAGGCAATGGAGGAACGTCATGCAAAAGGTGCGGCTATATTTTCGCAAGCTGGTACATATGCACCGACGCTTGGGGTTTTAGGAGCTGTAATTGGCCTTGTAGCTGCTCTAGGTAATTTAACCGATATTGAGAAGCTAGGGCATGCGATTTCAGGGGCATTTATCGCAACCATTTTTGGTATTTTTTCAGGGTATGTATTATGGCATCCATTTGCCAATAAGTTAAAGCAAAAATCTGCAGCAGAATTAGAAAAGAAACGATTAATTATCGATTGTTTATTAATGTTACAAGAAGGTACATATCCATTTATTATGAAAAATCGTATTTTAGGCGCACTTTCTGCTTCTGAGCGTAAAAAGCTAGAAAAAGGAGCGGAACAAAATGAGGAGTAAAAAGAGTAGAAAAGGGAAAAAGAAAAAACATGAGGAACATATTGATGAAACATGGCTTATTCCATATTCTGATATGTTAACGTTGTTATTTGCCCTTTTTATTGTTTTATTTGCTATGAGTAGCATTGATGCAGCGAAATTTAAACAGATGGCTCTTTCTTTCCGAAGTGAACTAGCAGGGGGAACTGGGAATAAAGAGTTTTTAAGTGACCAGAAACCAAAAAAGAAAGAAGAGTTATCAACAGACAGTTTGGAAGCTGAAAATATTAAAAAACAAGCAACAGAAAAAGCTGAAGCAGAAGTAAAACAGCGAGAAATGAACGAATTAAAAGCTGTACAAAAAAGTATTGATCAATATATTGAGGAAAGACAATTATCATCTTCTTTTAAAACAAAGCTAACGGAACAAGGCTTGATGATAACGATATTAGAGAATGTATTATTTGATTCGGGCAAAGCGGATGTGAAACCAGAATCGCTAAATATTGCGAACGAGATGTCTCATTTGTTACTTTCAGCTGCTCCACGTGAAATTACGGTATCAGGTCATACAGATAATGTACCGATAACCAATTCTCAATTTTCGTCAAACTGGGAATTAAGTACACAGCGAGCTGTAAATTTCATGCAAGTGTTGCTTCAAAATAAACAGTTAGACCCAGCGAAATTTAGTGCCACTGGATATGGGGAATATCGTCCGGCTACTTCAAACGATACATCGGAAGGGAAAGCAAAGAATCGACGTGTAGAAGTGTTTATCTTACCTTTACAAGGAACGATAAAGTAGGAGAATGTCTTCAGTTTAAAATATGGTAGATAAAAGAAAAGGATGGTGAAAGCCATCCTTTTCTTATTTTTCATCAAATGATTGTAAGCTGTTTCGACGAATTTTATCTTTCTCTGTATTGGGTTTTTTGAAGTTGCAAATAATTGATTTTATATTATATAGTAAAATATAATATTTGTATAAAACATTATATATTTGTGTGATTATAATTGATAATAGGTAGTTTTCGATTTGCAATTTTAAATGAATGATGGATAAATTAGGTATATGAGAATAAAATATCATGATAGAGAAGGGGAGGAGTTATCATTTGAGTTTACAAATACAAAAGTTAACAAAAATATTTGGCGAATCAAAAGCAGTTAATCAATTACATATTTCATTACCGAAGGGAGAAGTATTAGGATTACTTGGCCGAAACGGTGCAGGAAAAACAACGACGATCAAAATGCTTCTCGGTTTATTAACGCCGAATGAAGGATCCATTACATGGGATGGGAAAGCCATTTCTGAAAGTGGTGTAACGATTGGGTATCTTCCGGAAGAAAGAGGATTGTATACAAAAAGTAGAGTAGTGGATCAACTTCGCTATTTTGGTAGATTAGAAGGAATGACGAAAAAAGAAGTAGACCGCGCGATTGATCGCTGGTTAGAAAAACTCGCGATTCCAGAATATAAATATAAAATGGCAGGAGAGCTTTCAAAAGGAAATCAACAAAAAATACAATTAATTGCTGCACTTCTTCACGATCCAGAGCTTCTTATTTTAGATGAGCCATTTAGCGGGCTTGATCCAGTTAATGCTAGTATGCTCGCAAATATAATTGAAGAGCAAATACAAAAGGGAAAAACAATTATTTTATCAAGCCATCGTATGGAACAAGTGGAAGCGTTTTGTCAACACGTCTGTATTTTAAAGAAAGGGGAAGCGGTTGTAGAAGGGAAACTAAGCGACATAAAAAAAGAATACGGTTTTCGTAACTTAACAATTGAAGATGTGATAGAAAATGAACAGGCATTGCAAGCCTTACATATTTCGTACGAAAAACAACAAGGATTGCTATATGTGAAAGTCCATGATGATGCAGAAGCTTTAATGATTTTAAAGAAATTGCAGGAACAAGGTATAAGCTTAAGACAATTTAAAATGTTAGAGCCGACGCTAAACGAAATATTTGTAGAAAGGGCGAAATAGTGATGCGTAAATTTTCTCATGTATTCTCATTTTATTTTAGGGAATCATTTCTTTCTAAAAAGACATTAATTACGAGCGGTATTTTATTTTTACTTATATTTGGTGTCTTTGCTTTTAATCACTTTGCATTTGGTGGAGATAAAAGTAAGGATAAAGATAAGATTGCAATTGTAGTAGAAACTTCTACTTATAAAGTACAAGAAGATGAATTGAATAAATTGTTACCAGATGCGAAGGTGAAATTGGGTACGAAAGAAGAGTATGATAAGTTACATAAGCAAGTTGAAGAAGGCGATTTAGATGGGTTGTTTCATATAACAGAAAAGAATGGAATCCCAGAAGTGAAATATATATATAGTGGATTTCCGAACGAAGCAGAATCTGCGGTTATAACAAAGTATTTCAAACAACAATATACACAAATAACGATTACTACGAATAATATTTCACCGGATGTAGCACAGAAATTACAGGTGGAAATTCCACTAAAAGAAGAAGCGATAAAAGATCGTGCGAGCATATTTGGTATCGGGTATTTCTTTACATTTATACTATACATGTTTATTCTCATGTATGGGAATGCGATTGGAACGAGTATTGCATCCGAAAAGGCTTCTCGCGTTATGGAAGTTATGATTCCGAAAGTAAAACCAATCATATTGATGTATGCAAAGGTTATAGCAACAATTGCAACGGCCTTATCCCAGCTATTAATTGCAGCTTGTGGATTTTTCATTCCATATGCAATTGGTTGGGTTGATTTTGACAATTCCGGGATGTTCGGACTGTTTCTAAATTTTGAGGCGTTAAATTCATTTGTCATTAGTATGTTCTTAATCTACTTTGTGACAGGATATTTATTGTATGCAATGCTATATGCAGCTATGGGAGCAGTTGTATCTAAAACGGAAGATTTGCAAACTGTTGCAACGCCAATTATATTTTTAGCAATGGGCGCACTTTTCATTAGTATTAAAGCATTAACAGATCCAAATAGTACACTTGTTGTAATTAGTTCTTATATCCCATTCTTTACGCCGATGGTTACATTCTCTCGTATTGTTGCTGGTGAGGCAGGGGCTATAGAGATTAGTACTACATTAGCGATTTTATTCCTAACGATTGTAATCATTAATTGGATTGCAAGTCGCATTTATGTCAATGGTGTTATGAACTACTCTGATAAAGTGAAATTTAAAGATTTAGCTAAGTTTATGAAGCGTCAATAAGGATAAAAGCATGATTTTCTAAGGAGAATCATGCTTTTTCTTTATGTATAAAGAAGAAATGGTATATAATAGTATGTATGTTTTTTGATAGAATGAACGTAAAGGAGGGTGTGCAGATGGGAATTAGTAGCCGTTTTACAGTAGGTGTTCATATGTTAACGTTACTTGCGATCGATCGAAACTCTCGCTGTACCTCTGAATGGATTGCTGGTAGTGTAAATACAAATCCAGTTGTGATTCGCCGAATTACAGGAATGTTGAAAAGAGCAGGTCTTGTTGATGTTCAAGCTGGAAAAGGTGGTACATCACTTGCTCGTGATTTAGATGAAATTACATTACTTGATGTATATAAAGCGGTGGAAGTAGTAGAAGAAGGACATTTATTTTCCTTCCATGAAAATCCAAATGTCGAATGTCCAGTCGGAGCGAATATTCAATCGGTATTAGAAATTATTTTAATACAAGCACAAGAAGCAATGGAGCATGTACTTGCGAATGTAACAGTACAGCAGCTTGTGACAAGCTTACAATCGAAAATACAAAAATAAACAAGCGAGCCTTTCTACATAAGGCTCGCTTGTTTATTTATCATATTATTTTCAGTATTTAATACAAATCTCCCAACAATAACAGCAACGATACCACTAATAATTAGGGTAACAATAAACACTCATAATTGAGATACAGCCTCTCCACCAGCGAATAAAGCTGATGCAATATTATGAGCCGGGTTAACTGGCGTATCTGTTAAATGATAGGAATTAACACCGAATATCGGTGCTAATAAGAGCGTGGCATGAGTAATAAGCAGATAAGATAAGCTAAAAATCCTGTTCCAAAGCATAAGAACGCAATAACCCAGAGGATACGAATCATACTAGAGCTTATATCAAAATATCCACCTAAGCCCCCACATACACCGAATAGCATTTTATCAGTTTCAGACTTACGTAACTGTTTTGCCACTATACGCTCCTCTCCTTTCGTATGTGAATCACCTATTTTTATATATCGGTGATTCTATGTACTTTTATTGTATATAATATAGAGGGACAATTCAATTATATGAAATAAAAACGCGATATATATGTATCTCATACTAAATGAAGTAAAATTGTTTTCGTTTTCAGTTGATTATACGACTGGAAGGGATGTTACATTGACAGTTCCTATTTATAGGTATGTCATTCCAATCCCATTGTTAGATCAGAAAGATGTAAAAGTTGCATTGAGAACTGATAGTGTTACATGAAGAATATAAATTGCATACAAATGTGTATTCGCACACAAAATGTAGCCTATTTTCATTCACCACTCGTGCGCTTTGTTCATACAATATCTTGACTAAATAAAACACCCAACTTACACATGTACAGCTCTGGCTTAAGCAAGGAGGGTTATACCAGTTGAAGGATAAAGCGTATCAATCTAAACCGTTACTCACAAAGAGAGAGAGAGAAGTATTTGAATTATTAGTTCAAGATAAAACAACAAAAGAAATTGCAAGTGAACTATTTATTAGTGAAAAGACCGTACGCAACCATATATCAAATGCAATGCAAAAGCTAGGGGTTAAAGGACGCTCGCAAGCGGTTGTTGAGCTTCTTCGTATGGGAGAACTCGAGTTGTAATAGGTGAAGCCGATCTTTTTTAAAGGTCGGCTATTTTTTCTGTCTTGCAAATTGCGAAAAAAAGGAGCAAAATAAAAAAGGTCCTGGTCTATACAGGTACATATGAAAAATTGTGAACAGAGGTACTTTGTGAAATGAAATCGTAAAGTATATAGAATATATAAATAGAGAAACAGATGATGAATAAGAAATAGGTGATTATGTTGAATAGAGCGATTGGTGTCATTGATTCAGGAGTTGGTGGATTAACAGTAGCGAAGGAGTTAATTCGTCAGCTGCCGAAAGAGCGTATTATATATTTAGGAGACACAGCGAGATGTCCGTATGGCCCGCGCTCGCGTGAGGAAGTGCGTCAATTTACATGGGAAATGACGGAATATTTGCTAGCATTAAATATTAAAATGTTAGTGATTGCATGTAATACAGCTACAGCAGTTGTGCTGGAAGAAATGCAAAAACAATTACCAATTCCAGTTGTTGGTGTAATTCATCCGGGATCACGTACAGCTTTAAAAGTGACGAATACGTGCCATGTTGGGGTGATCGGCACGATTGGAACGGTAAAAAGCGGTGCGTATGAAGACGCATTAAAATCTATTAATAATCGGGTGATGGTAGAGAGTTTAGCTTGCCCGCCGTTTGTCGAACTTGTAGAAAGCGGGAATTTTGAAAGTGAAATGGCATATGAGGTTGTAAGAGAAACATTACAACCATTAAAGCATACTGAAATTGATACATTAATTTTAGGATGTACACATTATCCAATTTTAGGTCCGGTTATTAAGCGGGTAATGGGTGAGAAAGTACAGTTAATTAGTTCCGGAGACGAAACAGCGCGTGAAGTGAGTACCATTTTATATCATAGTAAGATGTTAAATGAGGGTGAAGAACAAAGTGACCACCTATTTTTAACGACAGGTAAAATAGATTTATTTAAAGAGATTGCATCTAAATGGTTTGGACAACCGATTGAGAATGTGAAACATATTGAGTTGGAAACAAAATAATAAATAGGTTCGTATAAAAACTCCTGATTTTGTTCAGGAGTTTTTATATTGGATCGATAATGATAAGAGAAGTTGTGATTGCGTGTTCTAAAAGATAACAGGCTTGTATACATATAGTACAAACTTAGATTTTAGGGGGAATTAGTATGCCAAAATCCACTTTCAAATGGCTTGCTTGTGTTACGGTAAGCACAGCATTGTTATCTGGGTGTGGTTTGCTAAATAAGGAGAACGAAATAGAACAGATTGATCCGCCAAAGAAAGTTTCCTACACAGACGGAGGAAAGAAAGAAGTAACAATGAAAGAAAAGCAAGGACAAACTATACAAAGAGAATTGTACCTTGTTGATAAAAATGGTTATGTCGTACCACAAACTTTAGCGTTGCCTATTCCAAAACAAAGTGAAGTTGTGAAACAAACGTTAGAATATCTTGTGAAGGATGGTCCAGTAGAAAATATATTACCAAATGGATTTCGAGCAGTTTTACCAGCAGACACAACTATGACAGTTGATTTGAAAAAAGATGGGACAGCGGTTATTGATTTTTCAAAGGAAATGCAAAACTATAAAAAAGAAGAAGAACGTCAAATCGTTGAATCCGTTGCATGGACGTTGACGCAATTTAAAGATATTAAACAGGTGAAGTTTCAAATGAACGGAGAGAAATTAACAAAGATGCCTGTTGGAGGAACCCCGCTTGGTGAGAGTGTGAGCCGTGCTGACGGTATTAATTTTGATGATGAACAAATAACAGATGTAACGAATACAAAGCCTGTGACACTTTATTTTATGGCGCAAAATAATAAAAGGCAGTACTATGTAC
Source organism: Bacillus cereus group sp. BfR-BA-01360 (assembly GCF_022663595.1). NCBI lineage: Bacteria > Bacillati > Bacillota > Bacilli > Caryophanales > Bacillaceae > Bacillus > Bacillus cereus group sp. BfR-BA-01360. Next base: position 53,726 of record NZ_JAKUFV010000006.1, on the reverse strand, counting down.
CAGTAACGCGCCGCGTTGCGGAAGAGAAAGAAAATGAAGTGGAAACGATAATCAATGAACTTGTGAAAGGACCATCGCATTCTTCCTTGTTAAATGACTTTAATCCTGGGGTAAAACTCGTTAGTGAACCGAAAATACAAGATGGAAAGGTGACGTTAAACTTTAACGAAAATATATATGCAAATAAAGATAAAAATATGATTTCGAACTATGTGTTGCAGTCTCTCGTTTTATCTTTAACGGAAAAGCAAGGGGTAAAGAATGTATCTGTTGAAGTAAATGGGAAAGCCAATCTTATGAATGAAGAAGGAGAAAAATTAATAAAACCTGTTCAACGACCACAAAACGTGAATACTGGTAGTTTTTAATCATCAATAATTTGATATACTTATGTAAGAAAGGGGAATGTCTTTTTTGAATTCCCCTTCTTCTATTGTTATACATATCCTACATTTAAATTTGGCTATACTAACAAATAGTAGTTATGAGGGGGTTATTTTATGCGAGTAGATGGTAGAGAAGTAAGAGAATTACGCCATGTACATATTCATACAAATTATTTAAAACATCCAGAAGGTTCTGTGTTAATTGAAGTTGGAGATACGAAGGTGATTTGTTCGGCGACGGTTGAAGAACGAGTACCTCCATTTATGCGCGGTGAAGGAAAAGGCTGGGTAACAGCGGAATATGCGATGATTCCACGTGCAACGGAACAGCGTACCATTCGTGAGTCTAGTAAAGGGAAAGTAACAGGCCGTACAATGGAAATTCAACGTCTTATTGGACGCGCGCTGCGAGCGGTTGTTGATTTAGAAGTGCTTGGAGAAAGAACAGTGTGGATTGATTGTGATGTGATTCAAGCAGATGGTGGAACGCGAACAGCATCAATTACGGGCGCATATGTCGCAATGGTATTGGCATTTGAAAAGTTATTACAAGCAGAAAAAGTGACGAAAATTCCAGTGAAAGATTATTTAGCTGCGACATCAGTTGGAATTTTGGAAGAACAAGGCGTTGTTCTGGATTTGAATTACGCAGAAGATTCGAAAGCAGATGTTGATATGAATGTAATTATGACAGGAAAAGGACATTTTGTTGAAGTGCAAGGGACTGGCGAAGAAGCGACATTTAGCCGCGCTCAATTAAATGAATTACTTGATGCTGCAGAACATGGAATTTTACAGCTTATTGAGAAACAAAAAGAAGCATTAGGTGATATCGTATCTCATATTGAATAGGGGTGGAAGTATGAAACAGGTTGTAATTGCAACGAAAAATATGGGGAAAGTGCGCGAATTTGCTGAGCTATTTGAGAGATTTGATTTAGAAGTAAAATCTCTTCATGATTTCCCTCATATTGAAGAAGTAGAGGAAACTGGTGAAACGTTTGAAGAAAATGCAATTTTAAAAGCGGATAGTCTTTGTAAGCAATTAAACTCAATTGTCATTGCGGATGATTCCGGTTTAATTGTGGATGCTTTACATGGAAAGCCTGGCGTACGCTCTGCACGCTATGCAGGTGAACCAAAAGATGATCAAGCGAATATTGATAAAGTATTAAGCGAATTAGAAGGCGTTTCGCTTGAAAAGCGCACAGCACGTTTTTACTGTGCATTAGCGGTTGCTTTCCCTGAAGACGATAAAGAACCGGTCATTGTAAATGGAACGTGCGAAGGGAAAATTTTAGAACAGCGCCGTGGTCACAATGGCTTCGGATACGATCCCATTTTTTATGTAGAGGAATATAAAAAGGCGATGGCTGAGCTCAATTCAGATGAGAAAAACACCATTAGTCATCGCGGACGTGCACTTCGCAAGCTAGAAGAAAAAATCCCGGAATGGTTTTTAGAGGAGTAAGGGAGAGAGACTGATGAAGGCTTTAATTGTAAGTGATAGTCATGGTTCAGTAAAAGAATTACAGCAACTAAAAGAAATGTATGAAGGAAAAGTTGATGTGATGATTCATTGCGGTGACTCTGAATTAACTTCAGAGCATCAAGATATTCAAGGATTTCAAATTGTAAAAGGAAATTGCGATTTTCATAATGATTTTGAGAATGAGATTGTTATGGATGTGAAAGGCGTTCGCTTTTTAATTGTGCATGGTCATCGTCATAATGTGAAAATGACATTACAAACATTGGCCTACTATGCAGAAGAAGTAGCAGCTAACGTTATTTGCTTTGGACATTCGCACGTTTTAGGGGCAGAAATTTATAAGGATATGTTATTTATTAATCCGGGTAGCATTTTACTGCCGCGGACTCGTAAAGAAAAAACATTTGCGTTGCTGCAAATAAATGAACAAGAGATAGAAGTTCAGTTTAAAACTTTAGAAGGACAAGTTGTTGAACAAGTAACGTTTCAAAGAGGATAAAAAATTCTTATCCTCTTTGAAAAAAAGTATTGACTTTATCTTTACGTACAAATATAATAAACATTGTCGATAAGACGTCAGCAAAAAAATAAAATATGCGGGTGTAGTTTAGTGGTAAAACAAGAGCCTTCCAAGCTCTGGTCGAGAGTTCGATTCTCTTCACCCGCTCCATGTCCCAGTAGCTCAGCTGGATAGAGCAACGGCCTTCTAAGCCGTCGGTCGGGAGTTCGAATCTCTCCTGGGACGCTATAAAAAACCTTGTTATCATTGATAACAAGGTTTTTTGTTTGTAGATTAATTATTGATAAATTTTTCAAAGATAAAGCCATAGTCTTTTATGTTGTATTGTTTTTTTTGTATCGACAAGCCAATTGAATGCAATTTGATTTATTTTTTTTAAATTGTTCTGCTAAATTTAATTGTGCGTTTGTAATACGACTAAACGTATGAGAAGCCATATTTAAACCGTTATGAGCGTATTGTAAGGTAACGTCATTTTGAGAAATGTTTTATATGAACATTTTAATTAATAAATATGTTTTTTATGAACATCAATGGAGTAATATTCATCCCCCATATGAAATTTAATTTCTACATCTAAATCGATTGTACCAGCAGTTTCAAGCATTACGTTTTTAATTGGATATTTGCTGTAACTAAATCGTTTTAACGTACGCTTTTTACTTGTAGCATTCGTCCTATCTAAATGAATTCATCCTTTGTTTGTAAAGCAATATTCATCTGATTTTGATTTGATAAGAAAATAAGTTTTTTCTCCATCCTCATGCATCACATAATCATCAGCATCGACTTTATCATAATCTTTCGGTTTGATTACAGAACCTACATCACTTAAGCCGAGAATGGTCAAGAAAAGAATGTCGATTTTGTAACTCATGTAGAGAACTACCATGAAGGGTTGTGTCCCCAAAAAATAGGTTTCACTGATGTTTTGGATAGCCTAAAGAAATTTGTTCAAGTTTTCTACTCTACCATAAATGCAAAAGTTTTCCTAACACATATTTCAATAAATCTAAAATAATAAAGTTATTTTAAAAGGATAAATATTTTGTATATATTTTACGATCTAAATGTAATTAGAATACAATTTAAATGCTTAAAAGTTAAAAATATGCAATTATTATGGAAAATACTTGAAAAATAATTTGTATTTTTGTATGATTTTGGTAAATAAACTAATAGTGTACTTTAAATAACTTAAAGTTTTACGTAAGGAGGATACATGGGAATTATAGAAAGAAAAGAGAGGGAAAAAAAGATTCGTAGGGAGGATATTCTGAAAGCGGCAGAGGCGGTTTTTTTTGCCAAAGGCTATGAAGGTGCAACGATGGATGAAATTGCAAACGTAGCGGAGTACAGTAAAAGAACTCTATATTCGTATTTTCAAAGTAAGGAGCAATTGCTTCATGGAATCATTTATAGAGCGTATCAAGCTTTAAATAGAATTGTTAGTGATACTTTAGATGAACGGGAAGATTTAAATGGAATTATGAAGCTTAAGTTATTAGGAAAGGCATATGTGCGTTTTATCCAACTTCATCCGAAGTACTTTGAGATGATTGTGTTGTATAACGGAGCGATGAGTGAGTTACCTGCGGATGATGAATTTAAAGTTATGAGCGATTTAGAGGGTGAAAAAACATTTCATTATTTAGTAAATCTTCTTCAAGAAGGTATCAAGGATTCCAGTGTTCGAGCGGATATTGATGTGACGAAAACAGCGTTTGTTCTCTATGCGAATATTATTGGGATGTCCAATTTAGCCTTAAGTAAGGAAAGTTATCTGCTTGAACATGGGGTCGAAGCGAAGGAGTTTATTGCGGAGATGTTTTATTTTCTTGAACAATCCATTGCAAATCATAACGATTGAGGTGATGAAATGGAGGCGATAAAGTTGGTTAGCAGACGGAATTTTTTAAAGGGATCTGCTGTCGTAGGAGGGCTTTTAGCAGCTGGTGGGTTTTGGAGAGCAATTGATGCAGGGGTTTTTAATTCGGGGGAAGGCCTCGCTTATTCAGCTTGGAATACAAGTGCTCAAGGGATGGAAGAAATTGTGCGTGCGGCAACGTTAGCTGCAAATTCACATAATACACAGCCATGGTGCTTTGATATTGGAGATACATATATTCATATTTTTGCGGATAAAGCTAGAAATATCGGTACAGCCGATCCATTTTTGAGAGAAATGCATGCTAGTTTAGGATGTTCTCTTGAAAATTTAGTTATCGCTGCCGCAGCCAAAGGGTATTCTTCTGAAATTGAATATTTCCCTGATTCCTCACAGAAAAATCATATAGCAAAGGTCAATCTTTCAGAAGGAAAAACTGTTCGTTCAGAACTATATGATGCCATTCCGAAAAGGCATATGAATCGGGCTCCGTATGACACGGAGCGAACTGTATCGAAACATATGCTACAATCTTTACACAAATTAAACGAGGAAAAAGAAGAAGTGAAACTATTTTTATTTGATTTGTCGTCAGATAAGAAAATGATTAGTGAAGCGATGTTTGAGGCTACAGAAGCTTTTATTGCAGATCAAGATCAAGTAAATGATGATGCGAAGTGGATGAGACAAACTTGGGATGCGATTGAAGCACATAAAGATGGTATCACTTTAGATGCACAAGGATTATCTCCATTTATGAGGGTAGTTGCCAAAATGTTGCCTCCTCTTTCAGTAGAACAGAATAATGCATTTTGGTTAAAAACAGTGAAGGAGAAACAGCTTCCTACAGCAGCAGCTTTTGGCTTTATTGCAGTGCGCGATTTGAACAATTATGAGCAAGTAATTAAAGCGGGACAATTATGGCAAAGAATCCACCTTTTTGGTACGGCAAAAGGTCTTGCGTTGCAAGTATTAAATCAATTGTCAGAGCGCCGTGATAGGGAAATTTCTTTAGGGATAGAAACTAAAATCGGTAAGAAATTAAATGGGATTATAAATGACCCAAATTGGCAAAGTGTGATTCAATTTCGTTTAGGTTATCCGACGTTACAAGGATTACCGAGTCCGCGTCGTCCTGTTTCAGAAGTTGTCATCTCACGGTAATCATGCTTTTACACGACCCATTTCAAATATGAATCGAGGTAGTAGTGAATAAACAATTTTTGAATGGAGGGAAGAGTGTGCAAGCGATTATAAAAGGGAAATGGTTCATCCTAATCGGATGGATCATTGCGCTCGCGGTGTTACTTTCTACTGCTCCTAATATGATGGATCTTGTACGAGAAAAAGGACAGTTCAAACTTCCAGATGGTTCTTTATCGAAGACAGCAGCAGATTTGTCTTTGCAAAAAAGTAAAGATGAAAACCATCAAATTGCACTCGTTTTTTATAAGAATAAGAAAATAACGGGTGAAGATGAAGATAGTATGCGGAAGGCTGTTGCGAACATAGAAAAGAAAAAAGAAGAGTTGGGGATCTCTAAAATATTACATTATTTTGATAATAGTAAGCTGAAAAGTGAAATGCTATCCAAGGATGAGAAGACTGTATTAGTGTCCCTTTCGTTTCGGGATAAGGGGTTATCTGTGGATGCTGTGAAAAAGGGATTAGATAAAGCTTTACAGGGGGTGAAGGTGAAGTATTATTATACAGGAGCTTGGGTCATCACTGACGACGTATTGAAGAGTTCTGAAGAAGGGTTAAAGAAGACAGAAGGGATTACGGTTATATTTATTCTTGTTGTTTTAATCCTTGTCTTTCGTTCAATCGTTGCCCCATTTATTCCGCTTATTACCGTTGGTTTAAGCTATTTAGGATCGCAATCGATTGTTGCATTTTTAATTGACTGGATTGACTTTCCTTTATCGACATTTACGCAAATCTTTTTAGTTGTCGTTTTATTCGGAATTGGAACGGATTATTGTATTTTACTGTTAAGTCGTTATAAAGAGGAACTTACAACTTCAGATCATGTAGCAGATGCTATTGTAAAGACATATAAAACAGCTGGAAAGACCGTTTTATATAGTGGTATAGCGGTTATGATTGGTTTTGCAACAATCGGTTTTTCTCAATTTAAGTTATATCAATCTGCTCTTGCTGTCGCAGTTGGGGTAGCTATTTTATTAATCGCTTTGTTTACCATTGTGCCGTTCTTTATGGCGGTATTAAATCAAAAATTATTTTGGCCACAGAAAGGCTCTCTAGAACATAAGGAAAGTAAAATGTGGGAATTTTTTGGCAGAGTGTCCTTAAAGCGTCCATTTTTAACGATTGTATTTTTAAGTGTTTGTATCGCGCCATTTCTTTTTTTCTACGATGGAAAGTTATCATTTAATGATATGGATGAAATTGGTGAAAAGTACGATTCCGTAAAAGGATTTCAAGTAATCTCTGATAGCTTTAGCCCAGGGAAAGTGCTTTCCTCGACAATTGTACTAAAAAATGATGAACCGATGGATAATGAAAAGTATCTTCCGTTGTTTGAAAAGGTAAGTCGAGAAGTGAGTAAAGTGAGTGGGGTAGATTATTTGCGTAGTGCGACTCGACCGGTCGGGGAAGAAATTTCAGAATTATATGTGAAAAATCAAGTGAAGATAGTAGATGAAGGGCTCCAAAAAGGAAATGAAGGTATTCAAAAAGTTGCTGGTGGATTGAAGGATGCGAGTACATCTATTTTGAATTCGAAACCGAAAGTGGAAGAGGCAGCAAGCGGGGTTACAGACCTTATTAATGGAACAGAGAAATTAAAAGGTGGTATCGGTGAATTAAGTACCAATTTAAATCTGTTGGAACAGGGAATGACAAAAGGAGTAAAAGGAACCGGTGATGTAAAGAATGGGGTTGTTGAAATAAAGAAAAATGTAGAGAAGTTATTGGAAGGAAGCCAACTGTTGCATGAAAATTATAAACGAGTTGAGGAGGGCTTATCGATTCTCGCTAGTAAGTATGAAGAGGTAGGAGCGCAGTTTGGTAAATTTTCAGGAACGTTACAAGGTGCGGATCAAAAATTTGCTGAGGTTGAAAGTAGATATTCACAACTATCTCAAGATCAACAGTTCCAAATCGCAAGAAAGATGATTCAAGAATCGAATAAAGGTGTTGGGCAACTGACAGCAGGCATGCAAGTTTTAAATAAGGAACTTAATAAAGCAACAGCAGGAGTGAAAGAGGCAAATGCGGCATTAGGAAAAGTAAAGGAAGGACAACAGCAACTTACGAATGGACTCGAAAAGGTTATTTCTAGTTTAGGTGAGCTTGAACGTGGGATGAATCAAGTGACAGATGGCCAGAAAAAAATAATACAACAATTACCACAATTTAGTACAGGGCTTGAAAAATTAAAAGATGGTCAGAAACAGATCCAATCTGGTTTTTCGAGTTTCTCTGGGCAATTACAAGATTTATCCTCTGGTTTAAAAGAGGGGGTAAATGGATTAAATCAAGTTTCTGGCGGGATACAAAATGCAGGGGAATATTTTACGGCACTTTCACAAGCACCAGATAACCAGATGGCAGGATGGTTTATACCGAATGAAGTGTTAAAGAGTAACGATTTTCAAGAAGTATTTGAAACATATATGTCACCCGATAAAAAAACTGTAACGTTCGATGTCATATTTAAATACAATCCATACTCATTAGATGCGATGAATCAAATTGTAGAAATCGAATCAGCTGTTAAGAGAGCTGTAAAAGACTCCCCCCTTGAGAATGCGAAATTAGGAATTGGTGGCGTATCGAGTTCGCAAGCTGATCTTAGAAATATATCAAATGAAGATTATAATCGAACAGTCTTGCTTATGTTAGCGGGAGTTGGATTTATTCTTCTAATCTTACTTCGTTCGATTATTATGCCATTATATCTCATTTTATCACTTGTGATTACGTATTATACGTCTATGGCCGTTTCGGAAGTTGTGTTTGTTCATCTTCTAGGTTATAGCGGAATTAACTGGGTTGTTCCATTTTTTTCATTTGTTATATTAGTTGCATTAGGAGTGGATTATAGTATCTTCCTTATGTCTCGTTTTAATGAACATCGAGATATGAAACCTGAAGAGGCAATTGTACTTGCGATGAAAAAGATGGGAACCGTAATTGTTTCAGCAGCGATTATTTTAGGTGGAACATTTGCAGCGATGATTCCATCAGGTGTACTATCTTTATTACAGATTGCAACGATTGTTTTAACTGGCTTAATGTTATATGCATTATTGTTTTTGCCGTTATTTGTTCCTGTTATGGTGAAAGTATTTGGAGAGGCGAACTGGTGGCCGTTTAAGAATGATAAATAGTATGTACTATGTGTACGCATAGTAAGACTCCCTTCGTCTTAAGATTGTAAAGAGTTCATAAATTTTAAGACGAAGGAGATATTACTCGTATAAATCGGGATTGGTGAGGGAGAGGCGAAATGATAAGTACAAGCATTGTTCATATAATTTTGTGAATATATCGATAATTTTATATAACGTTATAAATATATAAAATGATAAAAGGTGTCATTTGTGAAGAATGAAGAAATTTCACGTTTTGTTTAGAAAAATCCATAGATTTTCTAAGGCTTTGAAAGGAGGAGATAGAAGAAAAATGCACGTTGTTTTGCTTTGATATAAATATTATATTTGCTACATTTGTTTCAACTCGTATAGATATGAAAAGATTCATAAATAGAAGAACTGGAGGAGTTTTATATGACTGTATATCGATTGAGTGAGAAAGATAAAATGTCGGTTTATAAATTAATAGCAAATGTAACAGGGCATCGTGTAGAAGATTTAGATACCGATATGTATCTTGAAAGCGATTTAGGATTAGATTCTATTAAAATGATTACATTAATGAATGAGCTAATTAAGTTGATTCCACAAGAACAAGTAGAGGATTTTATGTCTAAAAATCCAATTCAAGTGCTAATGTCGTTACAAACCATTCATGACATTATAGATATTATGGTGAAGTGGAAAGCAGAACAGCATGCAACGAATGGTTTGTCCAGCAGTATAAGTTCTGTAATAGAAATAAATGATAGCGATGATAAACATAAAAAAATAGATGAACCGAACATATATGATGAGCAAACGATTGCTTCTATTTTCTCGGTTATATCGAATGTAACAGGACACAATGTTGCTGACCTAGATGTGGGTTTATATCTTGAAAGTGATTTAGGAATAGATTCTATTAAAATGATTACGTTAATGAATGAATTGATGAAATTGATTCCACAAGGACAACTACAAGATTTCACAGAGAAACATCCGGTACAATTCCTTATGAATTTACAAACAATTGGCGATATCGCATGTATTTTTACCAAATGGAAAGGTGAGTTATCAACTTCTGTTCCTTTGAATCATAATTCTGGGTATACTAACTCGGAAAAGGTGGACACACTTGAAATGATACATGCGCAATACCCATTTTTAATATCTTACTTTGCTGTCTCAACGATTACCATTTCTTCAGGGGTAAAGGTCAAAGGAAGCTTGGATACAAATCTTTTAAAGCAAGCTTGGCAGGAATTAGTAGGGCGTCATCCAATATTGCAATCTGTATTTCAGGTACAACAAGGTGCAGAAAGTTTTAAAGAGTACTGTTTAAACATTGTGAAAGAAATCGAACTTCCTGAAATCCCAGTATTAGACCTCAGACATCTTGCTGTTGACATGCAAAAGAAAGCAATCAAACATCATTTTGAAACCTCACTAAATAAAAAGATTAATATTTTTCAATGGCCATTACATTTCGTTGAAGTGATTCGAACAAGAGATGAAGAATATGAAATAGTCCTCTCAATCAATCATACAATCTCAGATGGAATAGGAAACCAACAAATAATAAGAGAACTATTAGAATTATATAGCGCTAAAGTGCATCACACGCCTAGTGGCTTAACAGAATCTATTTCGGCATCTGAATACAATCGTATCGTATCGCAAATGAATGAGTGGGTAGATGAAATAGAGCAAAAACGTCTTGAACAATTTTTGAACCATCAAGGGAGAGAGCAATACTTTTTCAATCCGTATCAAGTTGGTAAAGAAGCAATGACAAAACCGTTTGCTGGAGTAACAACGAAAACGCAAAAATTTTGGTTAGATGAAGAGTTAACAACTTCTTTAATGACTTGTGCAAAATTGCTAGAAACATCGCTGTTTACCTTATTGCTGAGCGCGTATATAAAAACGGTTAAGCAATATGACGTGGAAAATAAGAATTTGATTTTGAATATACCTACAAGTGGAAAAGTATACCCGAATGTTGATGCGACGGGAGTACTAGGAGCATTTGCACAAAATTTAGCATTGACATTTGATTATACACATACAGATTGGAAAACATTTGTCAACAAAATAGATACAGAAATGAAACGAAACGTTACATCGGGAATTGATCGAGCACAAACGTATAAAGCTGCCAAAGAAGCGAAGGAATATATTCAATTGCAGGACGGAAAGTTATCTGATACAGTGGCTCAGTTTGTTCGTTCAACGTTGAAATCAAATCTTTACTTTTCTTTTATAGGAAATACGAATCTCAAGAAAAACTATGGCGGTTTGGAAGTATATGATTATGAGGCTTATACATGTACAAATTACAGGGCAATTGATAATGTAATGGAATTATTCCATGGGAAAATTATGATTACTTCTAATTACGACGGTGATTTTTTTAATGAATCATTTATAAGAGAATATATAGATGCTTTTATTTATAACATAAAGGATCTTGTTGCATATGCGCAATCCATTCATCAAAATATACGGCAACCGATCATTATAAATGAAGATGCTGAGGTGAAGGGGGCAGTTTGTAACATTGTCGAAGAAGTATGTGCAAGACCTATTTTGTTAGGAGATATGGATAAAGATTTAGATGTGGTGTTTGGAATGGATTCTTTACAACGAATTCGTGTCATCACTCGGATAGAGAAAGAATTTGGAAATTGTGATCAAGAAAAGATATTTGGATGCAGAACGATACGTGAAATGGTTTCAATCATTAGTGAAAAAAAGGGGCGTCAGCTTGTAGAAAGTGTAGAAGTTCCATATTTTCATATTATGGAACAATGTAAACAAACACCACAAGCTATTGCTATTGAGTATGGTGACGAGAAAGTTACGTATTCTGAGCTTGATCATCTATCGAACCGTTTGGCCCATTGTTTAAGAGAGAAAGGAGTCAAGCGGGGAGACTTAATTGGAATCATGACGAATCCTGGTCCATATATGTTAATTGGAATGTTAGGGATTTTAAAATCTGGTGCTGCATATGTACCGCTTGATCCATCTTATCCGTTAAATCGCATCCATTATATTTTAAACCATGCAAAGGTCGAGATCTTGTTAAGTGAGCAAGCTTTCAAAACACAAATCTCTCAATTGCTACAGAAACAGACGTTGATGGATATAGTTGTTTATATAGATCCTTGGGAAACAGATGTACAAATGTCTTTACAACAAATAGAGAAAGAAACATGGATGAGTTATTCTCATCAAGAAATTGAGCGTATCAATCATCCGGATGATATAATGACAGTTTTATATACTTCGGGATCTACAGGTCATCCGAAAGGGGTCGTATTACAACATCGTGGCTACATGAATCGGTTAAATTGGCATCAAGATATATTTAAGTTGAAGTTAGGGGAAAGAGTTGCGCAAAAAACATCATGCTGCTTTGATGTTTCGATTTGGGAATTATTTTGGCCGCTTATGTTTGGTGGGACAGTTTGCCCTGTTCATAAAGATGTTGTAAGAAATCCATGGCGTTTGGCAAGATGGATTATAGAAACGCGAATTAGTGTTATGCATTTTGTACCATCATTATTTGGAGAATTTATCCATTCTATTGAAGATAAAGCATATCATTTCCCTAATTTACGCTGGCTCATTTTCAGCGGTGAAGCATTACCAGCTTCCGTTATTAAAAAATGGCTGCAAACATACGGGGAAAGTACAGGCTTAGCGAATCTATATGGGCCAACGGAAGCGTCAATAGATGTGACATACCATATTATTGAGGGCAATCAGATTTTGGACGGTAGTGAAAATAGTATTTTAATTGGAAAGCCTTTAAATAATGTACACGTCAAAATATTAGATGAGGATATGAGAGAAGTTCCAAAAGGCATAATTGGTGAACTTTGGATTGGTGGGATACAATTGGCAAAAGGATATTTAAATAACCCATCAAAAACAAAAGAAGCATTTAAAATGAATTTGTTTTCGGAAATTCCTGGTGATTATTTATATCGTACTGGAGACCTAGTGAAAATGCGACCTGATGGGAATTTAGAATATCATGGACGCATTGATAACCAAGTGAAAGTTAGAGGGTTTCGAGTAGAGTTAGGAGAGATAGAAGCGGTAATCCACAGTCATTCGAGTGTAAAAGAAGTTGGAGTGGTGACGCTGGATAGTCCAGAGGAACATAAACAACTCATTGCTTGTGTGGTGGGAAATTGTTTAGAGGAGCAAGAGTTAAAACGATTTATCGGTCAAAAACTCCCTTATTATATGATTCCTCATCGTATAGAATTTTTATCAAGCTTGCCTAAAAATCATAATGGGAAACTCGACCGAAAAGTGATGTTAAGTATCTTACAAACAAAGAAAAAGGAGATGCGACAAGATGTAAGTTCTGTTGTGACGGAAACAGCAATTGTTACTAAAGATGACGTTATACCGTTAAGTCCCGCACAACAGTGGTTGATGAACTATTTTGAACATCCGTATCGCTGGACGGGGTATACGAGGTTTTTATATAAACAAGATATTGATATTACTACTTTTAACAAAGCACTCAATATATTGGTAAACCGTCACGATGCTTTACGAAGCGTCGTGACGAAAGAGAATGGTGGATGGGTTCAACGTATACTTCCGCAAGGTATATCGATAAGTGCAGAAACATATGACGGAACACAAATGGATGAGAATGAACGAGAGCGATCTCTCAAAAATTTGATTGATGAAGTCATTCAAACATTTGAGATCGGAGAATGGCCGTTATTACGAGTCATTATTATGAAAGTGTCTAAATCTATATACGATATAACGGTAGTTGGCCATCATTTAATTTCTGATGTGATTACGAATCAATTGTTGTTTAAAGAAATGTGGCAAATTTATGGGCAACTTTTATCAAGTAATGAAGAAGTGAAACTGCCTACTGTAAAGTCATACAAAGAATTTGTTTTATTAGTAGAAGAGAAAAAGAAAGAGAACCTTGTAGAGTATGTGGAGTATTGGAAAGGACAATTCCCAATGCATGAACATTCCTTTTATATTCCGGCAGATTTGAATTTAGGGACAAACGATGAACAATCGACTTGTATGGAAAGTTTTTTGATAGAGAAATCAGCGACAGCTATCTTATTAGGAAAAGCAAAAGATTATTTTAAAAGTAACGTTTATTCTATGTTGCTTGCACCATTATATAAAATGCTTAGCAGTTTGTATAATCAATCAAAAGTTGTTGTAAGTCACCGGACACATGGTAGAAACGTTGAAAACCAACAAATATTTTTTGATACACCTGGTAATTTTGCTATCAATTATCCGCTAAGTATAACTATTAATAAAGAGGATACTTGGTTAGAAGTTGTCCACAATATAAAAAATAATATGAATGAAGTTCCAATGGGAGGAATTAGTTATGACCTCGTTGCGCCTTATTTACCTTCCTATATGTATCCGGATACGAAATTGACACCAATCCGAGCAAACTATTTAGGAAACCGGGATATGCCAGATTTTAAAGTGTTCGAATTTTCTAAAGAGAATATGGATCGTCGCTTTTCAATGCCGGGGCAAAAAAGAATATCTATGATTGAATTTTTCTTTTCTATTGTGGAAGGAAAATTACAAGTTTGTATTGAATATTCGAAAAATTTGTATCATTCTTCTACGATTCGAAAACTTGGTGAAGAATATATGAAACAGCTAGATATGATGCTAGCAACGATAGATACGGGAACGAAGGTAAACCAAACACCTATGGTTATGAGTAATTCTTCTGGGGAAATAAGGTTATTAGCAGATAAAGTGGCGATTGTTACAGGTGGTGGAAGAGGAATTGGGCGAGCTATTGCTATTTCAATGGCTCAGGAAGGTGCAAGTGTTGCAATTGTATCTCGAACGGAGCATCAGCTTGATGAAACAGCATGTGAAATTCGGAAGCTGGGTATAGAACCGCTTGTTATCCCGGGAGATATTGGTGAATGGAATGATGTTCAACATATTGTAAAGACGGTTAGTAAGCAATTTGGAAAAATAGATATTGTTGTAAATAATGCTGGTATTACAAAAGTAGGAAGTGTAACAGATGTTACATCTGAAGAGTGGAAAGAAATTATTCGGGTCAATGTTTTTGGAACGTACCATATGTGCAGAGCAACTATCCCATATTTAATAGAACAAAAATGCGGGAAAATCATTAATATAGGATCTGATTCCTCCTTTATTGGTTATCCGTTTATGAGTGCATATGCAGCTTCGAAACATGGTGTCCTAGGATTAACGAAATCGTTAGCGGAAGAAATGAAGCCATATAATATTCAGGTGAATGCGGTTTGTCCATCTTTAGTGAATACAGATATGGCACCGAAAGCATTTAAAAATAAAGCGATACCGCCTGAACAGGTTGCTGAAACAGTAAAGTTCTTAGCATCTGCACAATCAGATTGTATTACGGGAGAATCCATTCGAGTTTATGGGAAACAAGATATGTATTGGTTTGGATCGGAACAAATTCCGATGCTTAAAGCGATATTGAATAAATAATCTCTAAGTTTATGAGTATACGGTGTGAGAGAGGAACTTATTTGAAATAAAAGGGGAATACTCAAAATGAGAGAGAAATATAGTAGGTTTTTCGATGAGAAAAAATGGTTGATTTATGGGATAGCTTTGTTTATAGGTGTAGCCATGGGGATGATTTCTCCCCTTGCTACTACACATATGGTACACCATCATATAGGGAATATAGGGGTTGGAGCAGTGTCCTCTTCTTTTTTTCTATTCATTGCTCTTGGTTCGCTTTATTTAGACCGTAAGATGCGAGGGAAAGACATTCACTTTACGATAGTGATAGGGTTATTATGTGCCAGTGTAGGATCAGTTTTATTTCCTTTTGTAACAAGTGTGTTTCTATGGTTTCTATTGATGTCCATTATGGGGATGGGGATTAGCTTCAATCTAGTTGGTATACAAACAGGTTTGCAAAAAGTAACAAAAGAAGATATTCGTGCAGCGGTTAGTGGATTGTATACATTCTCTTTTGCTATGGGATTGGTTGTTAGCTCAGTTTTTGGGCCGATTATGTATCAATATAAAGCATGGTTGCCGTTTCTAATTGGTAGCATGTCCTTAGGGATGGGAGCGTTGCTCATCTATAGCAAGCTGAAGGGTTTCTTTTTACTAGCAGCTTATCCAGAAGAAAAGGTGATGTCAAGAATTAAATTACCGTTATTGGGAGCGTTTACTTATGGTTTTTCTGAAACGACATTGATTACTTTATATCCAATGTTTTTGTTATCCCAAAGCTTTAACCTCTCTGAAATAGGATATGCATTAGGTGTTTTTGTAGTTGGAGGTATTATTGGTGCAATTCCAATCACATATGTCGCAGACAAAATAGGAAGGGGAAAATGTTTGGCGATTTGTCTGTTTATTGCAATTTTTGTTGTGTTAGGAATTCTTGTTTACGATGATTTAGTGAGTAAATTAATATTTTCATTTCTTGCAGGGTTTGCGATAGGGCCTTTATATCCATTAACGTGGGCTTTATCTATTCAACGTTTGAATGAACGGGAGTTGCCATCGGGGACAGCTCTATTTAATATCACATATGGTTTAGGTTCTACAATTGGACCGTTTCTTTCAGCGGTTATTATGAGAGTGCTTGGGAACGAGCATATATTTAGTTTATGTTTATTGCTTTTTATAGTGCTTCTTATTTGGGTGGTTACGATGAAGAAAGATACAAACAGTCATATATTTATGAAAGATTTTTGAGTTCTATATAAATAAAAATGGTTGATCAGAAGGAGCGAATCATAATGAAGCGAGTTAAAAGGGAGAAGAATTGTAAGTTATCTATAGCAATTGGAAAAAATATCGAAGGGGAATTATATAAAAAAGAAAATATTGGGCGATTGTTAATGGAAGCAGCAGATGAAAGAAAAGATAGTGGAATTACCTTTATTCAAAACGATGGAGTTGAGGATTTTTTATCCTATGAATCTCTCTTAAATCGTGCGGTACGATGCCTTGGTGGATTGCAGAAAAAAGGGATTCAGCAAGGACAACATGTCATGCTGGTATTGGAAGATAGTCGTGATTTTATTATATCATTTTGGGCATGTATACTCGGAGGGATTATACCTGTACCACTTGTTTATCCGACTTCGCTGAAGATGAAAAATTCGATTTTGGATAAATTATTTGTTGTATGGAATTTATTAGAGAAACCGGTTATTTTATCGGATGATCATGTCGTGAATCATCATGAAAAGATTGAATCGCTTCTAGCGGTAAAAGGAATGGAATTTCTTTCGATATCAACATTGTATAGTGCGAATGAAGGAGGAGAAATCAATCTTGCACCTTCTGATACACCTGCCTTTATTCAATTTAGCTCGGGAAGTACGAGTGTACCGAAAGGTGTTATTTTAACGCATCGAAATTTATTAACAAATATAGAGGCAATGATAGCAGGAATTCATCTCAATCATGAAGATAAATCGTTTAGTTGGATGCCTTATCATCATGATATGGGGTTAATTGGTTTTCATTTAGTACCAACAGCAAAAGGGATTCATCAGTTTAATATGAGTCCGATGAAATTCGTCAAAAGACCAAATTTATGGCTGGATTATATAACAAAACATCGTATTACACTCACTGGTTCTCCTAATTTTGGATATCGTTTACTGTTAAGTAGAGCAAAGGAAGAGCAGTTTAAGAAGTGGGATTTACGATCTTTGCGATTAATTTTTAATGGAGCAGAGCCTATTTCCGTTTCGTTAATGCGTGAATTTATGAGTAAATTGAAACAATGTCATTTAAGAAAAGAAGCGATGTTTCCAGTTTATGGGATGGCGGAAGCTTGTTTAGCTGTCAGTTTTCCAAAGTGGAATGATGAACCTTTCGTGAATTGTATAAACCGTAAAACGCTAGTTTCAGAATCGAGGGTAGAGAAATGTCTAGAAACAGATCGGCAAGCGATGTTGTTAGTTGAAGAAGGTTCTCCTGTAGCAGGAATGAAAATTCGGATTGTGGATGAAGTTGGAAATGTTGTCCCAGAAGGAATAGTGGGCGAAGTGCAAATATATGGTGAAAATGTAACAGATGGGTATATATATAATGATCGTGTTACAAAAGAATCAATCCAGGATGGATGGTTAAAGACGGGGGACACGGGTTTTCTACTGAATGATAGACTTACAATAGTAGGACGAATTAAAGATATTATTTTTGTGAATGGTCAAAATTTTTACGCTCATGATATAGAGGGAATAATTGAAAAGATAGAAGGAGTTAAACCTGGTCGCATTGCAATTTGCGGCTGGCACGATGAAAAAGAAGAGAAAGATAAAGTGGCTCTTTTTTCGAGTCTTCCTATTAAACAAAAAGACACGAACAAAATATATTCTAAAATTGTTAGTCGTGTGAATGAACTGATTGGAATCCCGATTGACTACGTAGTTTTAACGCCGTCTATACCGAAAACGACCAGCGGTAAAGTACAACGTTTCGTATTAATTGACGCATTTAAAAACAATAAATACGAAGGGAAAGTGCTTAGTAGAACGGATTTAAGTGTCGGAGTACAAGATGAAAATATAGTAGAAAAACAAGAAAAGAAAGAGAAACAAAAGACTATGGAGTTTGGTAAGTATGCAGAGAAAATTCGAGAAATATGGTCGGAAGTTTTAGAGATTCCTTTGGAGCATACGCCGTATAATGAATCATTCTTATCATTAGGTGGTACATCTATTAAAGCTATTCAAATACTAGGCTATCTTGAAGATGAATTATCATTAACTCTCAGCCATGATATTTTAATCAATTGTCGTACAGTGAATGAAATGGATGAGTATATTGTGAAAGTTGTACAAGGGAATGAAGGGATTGAGGGTGGAAAGGTAAAGGTTTCTTCTCGGAAAATGTCAGAAGAATATGAAGGTGATATTGCTGTTATTGCTCTATCGTGTCGTTTTCCGGATGCTTCAACTCCAGAAGCTTTTTGGGAAAACCTTGTTCAGGGGAAATGCAGCATTAAAGAAATACCATCTGATCGATGGAGCGTAAAGGATTATTATAATCAAATTCCTCAATTTGGAAAGACGTATTGCCGTAAAGGGGCCTTTATTCAAAATCCGTATGCATTTGATGCGAGTTTATTTAACATATCAGAAGAAGAGGCAGCTATTATGGACCCGCAGCAACGTATGATTCTTGAACTCACATATGAATTGATAGAAAGAGCTGGTTATACGACGCAGATGGTTGATGGAGAAAAAGTGGGGCTTTTTATTGGAGCAGGTATGAATTCTTACTATGAATACCATTTAAGTACGTTAAATCGTCAAAACTTACAAACGTTCGATAGTTTTAAGGCTCTTCCGAAAGTGCAACAAGAAGCTATTATGAATGAGTGGAAAAAGAAATTTGGAATCATGGCAGCGCATCCTAATATTTTAGTAGATAACATTTTAAATATGATTGCAGCACGTACATCGCAAGAATTTAACTTTAAAGGTCCAAGTATGGTTGTTGATACAGCGTGTTCTTCATCATTAGTCACTCTTCATATGGCATATGAGTCGTTAAAAAGAGGGGAATGTGAAGTTGCGATTGCTGGTGGTATTAATTTATTGTTAACGCCAGCTCCATATATATTTTTTAGCCATGCAGGAGCATTATCTTCCAGCGGGCGTTCCATGGTGTTTGATGAACAAGCGGACGGATTTGTTCCTGGTGAGGGAGCGGGTCTTGTTATGTTAAAGACTTTAAAGAAAGCAAAGGCAGATGGAGATAAAGTATTAGCGACTATAAAAGCGAGTACGATTAATAACGATGGTCGTTCTATTGGAGTTATGGCGCCAAATCCAGATGGACAAAGAGAAGTTATTGAGTCGTTGTATGTGGAAAATGAAATCAGTCCTCAAACAATTCAATATGTTGAGGCACATGGTACAGGGACACGGGTTGGTGATCCGAGTGAAGTGCGTGCGATTGATACTGCATTTCGTAAATGGAATGTAGGCCAACAATCCATTGCAATCGGCTCTGTAAAAGCAAATATCGGACATTTGCTAGGAGCAGCAGGAATTGGAAGTTTCATAAAAGTGATTATGTCACTACTGCATCGCAAAATGCCACCGAATATAAATATCTTTACTCCAAATCCGATGATTAAATTAGAACAAACGCCATTTTATTTATTAGATGAGCCGAAAGAATGGAGTAAGGAAAAAGGGGTTCCGAGAAGAGCTGCAATTAACTCGTTTGGATTTGGTGGAACAAATTGTCATTTAATTGTAGAGGAAGCATCAGAAACAAAAGAAGTGAAAGTAAATCAAGCGATAGAGCTTCCAAAACATGTATTATGTTTATCTGCTCATAGTGAATCTGCATTACAACAAAAAGTGACAAACCTTATTGCGTGTTTAGAAGACTCTTACGAATATTCTTTAGGGGACGTATGTTATACAGAAAATGTAACAAGGACACCTTTGAAGCATCGTTATTCTGTAATCGCAAGTTCAATAGATGATTTAATAGAGAAATTGAAAAATAGTTCATTAGACAATACGATGGTGCAAGCATCTCCTAAAGTTGCGCTCATGTTTACTGGTCAAGGTTCACAGTATGCAGGAATGGCGAGACAGTTATATAAACTTGTTCCACGGTTTAAAAAATATGTAGATGATTGTTCGGAAGCATTTTATCCTATTTTAAATCAAAGTATTGTGGACTTATTATATGTAGAAGCAAATGAGTCTCTACTTGCTCAAACTCATATTACGCAACCAGTTGTATTTACAATCGATTATGCTCTTGGAAAATTACTTTTAGATTTAGGTGTGAAGCCTGCGTGTATGTTAGGTCATAGTGTAGGTGAGTGGGTGGCTGCTTGTTTATCAGAAATGATTACGTTGCAAGATGCAGCAAGGCTTGTAGCGATTAGAGGGGAGTTGATGAATGAAATTCAAACAACTGGCGCAATGACAGCTATATTTAGTTCAATCGCTACAATTGAACCGTTGCTAGAACCATTTAAAGATTCTTTATGGTTTGCTGGCTATAATATTACGCATCAAGTCATTTCAGGACAAGCGGAAGCGATGGAGAAGTTTTTAAGTTTGCTTGAGAAGAAAGGGATTGTATTTAAAAAATTAAAAGTTTCACAGGCATTTCATACACCGCTCATGGAACCGATGCTAGCGCCATTTAAAAAGGAATTAAGTGCAATTACATTTAATAAACCGAAAATTCCTATTGTTTCTAATGTTACAGCGGAGTATATAAGCCAACCAATTCATCCGGAATATTGGCTAGAGCATATTCTTGGAACTGTGAAATTTGAGCAAAGTATGAAATATGTCCTTGATAAAGGAATTAATATTTTTGTGGAAGCAGGTCCTGATAAAGTATTGACCAGTATGGCAAACGGCCTTATTTCTTATAAAGACAAATGTCTTATTTCGATGATTGAACGAAAAAAAGAAAATTGGGATGTATATGTCAATGCAGTGAGTAAATTGTACACGCTAGGTGTAAATATAGACTGGAAAACATTTATGAAGGATTATGGGAATGAACGGGTTATATTGCCCTCTTATCCATTTGAACACAAGATTTTTAAACCGGATTTTGGAGAAGAACTTCGTTTTATGGACTGGCTTTATGAATGGAAATGGGAGATGGAAACACCTCTTTATATAGAAAATGACAAACGAGGCTCTATTCTTGTTTTCGACGATGAACAACAGGTAGGAAAAGAAGTATGTGGTATTTTGGAGCAGATTAATACTTCGGTTTATGTGGTCATTCCTGGTAATGAATTTCACTATGATGGAGATACACGTTTTACAATTCGTCCTGAAAGCATCGAAGATTATATGATGATGTTACAGCATATACAAGGGGATAGTATCTCTATTATTCATTTATGGAATGGTACAAAAGAAAGTGTAACTCCAACATTATTTCTTCAAGATGAAAGTGCGTTATTTCAAACATCTTATAGCATTATATTGATGGCAAAAGCTTTAAAGATAAAAGCATATAAGAATGTAGAATTTATAGTTGTTACAGATAGAGCCTTTGCCGTGTTACAGGATGAGGAAATTCAAAAACCGCAGCAATCTATATCTGCGGTAATTGGGCAGGTAATTGATCAAGAAAATAGTGAATTTAGCAGTTGTATATTGGATGTAGACAACAGGGCATATGAGAATAAATTTGCAGAATTAGCAGAACTCATTGTACGCGAATTAAGTATGGGTAGACAGGAAGAAGCGATTGTTGCGATTCGAGGTGGTAAACGCTTTGTTCGAAAACTAGAAAGAATTGTGCCTAGTAAGAAACAGGAAATTACAATACAAGATAATGAAACATATGTCATTACTGGAGGAACGGGGCATATTGGTGGAGAGATTGCACGCGCTTTTTTTAAAAAAGCAAAAGTGAATTTGGTTTTAACAGGAAGAGAGCAACTGCCTTCTAGAGAAGAGTGGAAGAAGGGAAATTTGAGTTCGAAAGTAGTAAGTAAAATAAATGTAATACAAGATTTAGAAAATCAAGGAGCGAAAGTTGAATACTTTGCAGTAGATGTTACAAATGAACAAAAAATGAAAGAAATGATACAAGCTGTTAAGCAACTGTATGGTTCTATACATGGTGTTGTACATGCTGCGGGAACTATTCATCATTCTGCAGGTAAACTTTTAAGTAAAGATTTAAACGACATCCAGCAAGTGATGTCTTCAAAGGTACAGGGCACAATCATAGCCGATATGGTAACAAGACAAGAACCATTGAAATTTTTTGTAACACTATCTTCTATTTCAGCATCTAAAAAGATATGGGCGGCAAATTTGGGGGACTATGCAGCAGCGAATGCTTTTTTAAATGGTTATAGTCAGTATAGAAAGAATACTGGTGCACCTGGTCGTTCGTTATCTATAAATTATTCTTTATGGGCTGATAAAGGGTTGTCAGAAATGTTTGGGGATTTATCTGCTCTTGCAGTAAAAGCGCAAAAACTAAATCCGCTTTCATCAGAAGGCGGAACGCAAGCATTTTTTGAAGTGCTGCAATATGAGGGGAAAAGTGTTGTTCATATTCTCGATCGGCAGGAAGATTGTGTAGCAAACAATGTAGCAGAAAAGGTGGTCGTATTATCTCCTTCCAATGAGCCTGCACATCCTGTTCGCTATAAAACTGCAAAAGAAATAAAAGAAATTGTGTATCAAGTAATTGCGGCAGAAATAAATTGTGATGCTGAAAGTCTTGAAGTTACAAAGAATTTCTTGGAGTTATCGATTGATTCATTAAAAGCTACGAAAGTGATTGCGGAAATTGGAAAACAATTAAATACAGAATTATATCCTACTTTATTATTTGAATATCAAACCCCAGAAGCACTAGCTGAATATATTGAAAAAACGTATGCAGTAAATCGTCAAGAAAAGGTAGAAGTGAGGCAGAAAGAAAAGATAGGTAAAGATGAAGAATCGGTAAAAGATATCGCAATTATTGGTATGAGTGTTCGAATACCTGGGGCAAATAATTTAGAAGAATACTGGAAGATATTACGAGAAGGGGAATGTATGATTCAAGAGGTTCCAGAGGATCGTTGGAGAAAAGAATATCATTATAGTTCAGATCAAGGGATATTGCATAAAACTTACTCTAAACACGGTGGGTTTATTGAGAGACCATATGACTTTGATCCGTTATTCTTCGGCATGTCCCCGAAAGAAGCGGAAGCAACTGACCCACAACAAAGAATCTTTATGCAAGTTGCTTGGGAAGCTTTGCAACAAGCGGGTTATGGTGGAAAGCATCGAACAAATCAGATCGGTGTGTTTGTCGGATGCGAACAGAATACGTATATGGAGCACTTTATTGGATATCGTTATTACATGATGATGAAAGATGTATTAGAGAAAGAGAACACTTTTGCACATCTTCCTCTGTCAGATCGCCAAAATCTTCTTAAACAGATGGTACGTATATTAGAGCCTGGACAACTAGTGGCAGATGCAATTGCAGGAAATGGATTGAATGAGGTCGCTGCAAGGGTTAGCCATTGTTTAAATTTAACGGGACCAAGCATGATTGTAAATACCGCTTGTTCGTCTTCTCTTGTTGCTCTTCATCATGCATGTCAAAGTATACGACAAGGTGAAACGAATATGGCGATAGCAGGAGGTGTGAATTTAAACTTATCACCTACGCCATTTGTTAGTTTGAGTAGAGTGACAGCCTTATCATCCAATGGAAACTGTTATCCTTTTGATGCAAGGGCAAATGGTATGGTTTTATCGGAAGGAGCAGGGGCAGTTCTTCTGAAATCATTAGAGCAGGCAATGGAAGATGGGGATCATATATTTGCTGTTATTAAAGGATCGGCTATTAATAACGATGGACGTTCTCAAGGCATTACAGCACCGAGACCTCAAGGACAGGCAGAAGTGATTCGAAGCGCATATTTGAATGCGAATGTTCATCCAGAAACAGTCTCGTATATTGAGACGCATGGAACGGCAACACCATTAGGAGATCCAATTGAAGTAGAGGGGATGACTCGCGCTTTTCGTACTTTTACAGATAAAGAAGGTTTTTGTGGGATTGGATCTGTCAAATCATCTATCGGTCATATGCTTTCAGCAGCAGGGATTGTTAGCCTTGTTAAAGTAGCGCTTGCGATGAAACATAAAGTGATTCCGCATACAGTCAATTATGATACGCCAAATCCAAATTTAGATTTTCAACATTCACCGTTTTATGTAGTAGCGAAACAACCTCAAATTTGGGGTGACGAGAAACAAAATCATCCGCTACGAGCGGGTGTAAATGCTTTTGGGTTTGGTGGGACAAATGCTCACGTTATCCTTGAAGAGGCACCAATTTTGCAAAGAAAAGTGAATCATTCTGTACCTGAAATGAAAAGGCCTTCTTTATTGCTGCTTACTGGAAGAACAGAGAAGGTAATCCAAAACGTGGCAATGCGTTTAAAAGAACATATGAAGCAGAATCCAGATCTTTGTGTTCCCGAAGTTTGTTATTCTATGAATAGTTCGCAAAAAGAGTTATCGTGCAAAGTAGCAACGGTGATTAAATCGAAGGAACATCTTTATTCCGTTTTAGAAGCGATTGAAATGGGAAGAGAACGCTCTGAAGTGATAAAAGGTCGTTCAAATCCAAATAAACGAATGACAACTCATTTTCTATTTGATGGTACATTATGCTTGGATAAAGCACATATAAAGCAATTGAATGATACATTTTCTATTTTTCACGCAGCGTATAAAAAGTGTTTAGATGTGTTTGAAACGGAAGAGAATGAAAATAGTACTTCTTATCGACAAATACAAAGTTTTTCGTGTCAATATGCGATTGGAAAATTGTTGTTGCATTCTGGAATACAGCCTAAAAGTTTCGTGTGTGAAGGAATTGGGATTCTTGTTGGGGCTGCGTGCACAGGAATCATTACGGTAGAAGCGGCAATCCAATTTATTAAAGGGAATAAAAATCTAACAAGTGAAATTTTGCAAAATAGAAACGATACAGAATATAAATATACGATTATAACTCCGATGGGAATTATCCATAAAGAGCATACGGATATTTTAAAATCTTTATGTATGACAGATATGCAGTATACGATAACGACAAAGGATGTTGCCGAATATGTAGATAAGAATGATGTTGTGATTCAATGCGGAATAAGTAAGAGTGATTTGCAAGGAAGATTAATATCAATGGATATAGGCAAAGTTTCTGATTCGGTACATGAGCTTCTTTTGTGTATGGCTAAACTTTATACGTTAGGTGTGAACTATAATTCAGTTGCATTTTTTGAAGGAAATGAGAACCGAATACCGTTACCAACATATCCATTCGAAAATAAAATGTACAAAGTTACGTTCGAAGATGAAAACATATATAAAGAAGCACTTTCTAATACGGAGTTACACCAAAAGAGTAATCTAGTTGAAAGAGATGTGCATAAATTAGTTCCACTTCATCTAGATGAAACTGTACAGGATTCTGAAAAAAGTAAAAATATGAAACAGCTCAATCATGACTTAGTCATGTTATTTGGAAACATAATTCAATAAGGATCAAATATTGTGATTGGATAGCGACATAGCGTATATAGAATAGTACCTATGTTGCTATTCATTATTTATATTCTAGAATACAAAGTCACCTGGAATGATAGCAGTTTTATTTCATAGAGCGGTAAGGAGAAAGGAAACGATAATATGATTTATAATTTAGATGAGAAGATAAAAAAAAAGGTTGTTTTTCTATTTTCAGGACAAGGCTCTCAATACTATCAAATGGGAAAGGAATTATTTTTTCGTTTTAATCGCTTTCAAGAAATCGTCATGGACTTCGATCGAATTGTACAAGATTGGATTGGGAAATCAGCTGTAGAAGAATTATATGGTACAAAGCAAGTAGCACATTCGTTTACAGAAACAATGCTGACGCATCCGTCTATATTCATAGTGGAATATGCGTTAGCTCGCTTTTTAATCGAAAGTGGTATTAAGCCTGATTATGTAGTGGGAACGAGTTTAGGTGAATTTACTGCATTGGCTGTATCTCAAGTAATGACACCAGAATCAGCGCTAGCATGTGTGTTAAAACAGGCGCAACTGGTAGAAAGAGATTGTGAACCAGGAAATATGTTGTTGATTCAAGAAGATGTGAGTTTGTTTTACGAGACAGATTATTTATATTGCCGAAGTGATTTGGCAGGAATACAATCGAATCATCATTTTGTCATATCTGTAGTGAAACAGAATATGAAAGAGATAGAACAATTTTTAAGATTACATAATATAAACTATTATAAGTTACCTATTTCTCATGCATTTCATTCGACTTCCATGGAGGTAATAGCAAATGAATATAAGAAATTCTTGAGCAAAATAAAATATAATAAAGTGAATATTCCGTTAGTTTCTTCGGTAGATGGACAAATGAAGAAAGAAATATCATCTGATTACTTATGGGAGGTTACGAGAAAGCCAATCTATTTTTGTAAAGCGATATGTACGCTGCAGAAAATATGTTCTGATGCCGTATTTCTTGACTTAGGTCCAGGGGGGACGCTTCATAATTCATTGCGATATATAGGAAATCAAAATACTTCTTATCATAGTTTCCCTCTTATGAAGCCTTATCAGAATGCTGTTTGTGTTGAACAAATAAAAGAGTGGATCCGATAGTAGGGAGGAGTTACTGTTGAAACTTTCTAAATTAATAGCCGTTCAATTAACTGAAGATGTTCCTATGATAGATTTAGAGATTATTTTGTCTTTTGTAAGTCAACAAAAGCGCAGTAAATTGAAACAATATAGAAATATGAAAGATGTTCGCAGATCTCTTGTAGCGGAGTTAATTATTAGATTAGAAGTTCTGAAACAAGTAGAAATGAATAATGATGAGATTATATTTTTAAATAATGCCTATGGAAAACCGTTTTTACAAGGCCTAGATTTTTTCCATTTTAATATTTCCCATGCTGGTGAATGGGTGGTATGTGCATTTGATGGTATGTCTATCGGAGTGGATATTGAAAAAGTTGAGCGGATTGATCTTGATATAGCAAAACATGTTTTCTCGAAAAAGGAATACGAAAATTTGATGTTACAAAATGAACAGAAACAATTAGAGTGTTTTTTTGAATATTGGACAGCAAAAGAAAGTTATATAAAGGCTATTGGAAAGGGACTGTCTATTCCTTTAAACTCTTTTACAATTGATTTTGAACGGGCGAGTATTATTGCTGAGGAAACAGAATCAAAAGATTGGATGCTGAAGTCGTATGAACTCGACCTACAGTATAAGGTGACACTATGTACGAAAAATGCGTCATTTCCTGAAGATATAATGATACGAGAGGAAAAACAAGTGTATGATGAAGTGTTATCATACGTGATGAATCGCATAACAAAGTAAGTATACATAAAATGCTTGTAAACAAATGAAGGGTAGCAGTTTCCCTTTTTTATCATTTCTATCGGTTACATGATGAAATCTTACACTTCTGTAAGGTAAGTGTAAGGAAGTTCGATGGTAACAAATTGTCAGTCTTTTTATAATAAAGGTAACAAAGATGAATCGAGGAGGAAAAAACATGAAAGGATTAATCGTAACAACTTTAACAGTGGCATTTGGCTTTGTTGCGTATGAAAAGTTAATGAGTGTCATTGAGGTTGTGAAACATTTAGTAGCGTAGAAGAAATATGTTTATATGAGAAGGGGAAGGGAATGGGTAGATGAATGGAATGGTTATTTGGAATGATAGGTATTGGTAGTGTTATATTATTGTTATTTGTTCCAGTTGGTATATTAAGTTCGACCACAAGTTTATTTTTTCTATGTTTGCTTGCTTTCATTATGCTGATTATTATGTTTTTAGTGAAGCAAAGTAAACCGATCTTCTTTTTTAGCATAATTGTGATGGCAGTTATTGCTCTTCAGGTCATTCTTCTTTTTATCTATCCTACAATTACTCGTGCTTTCCAGTAATTTAAAATCTTCTGCGGTAGTTGTTGAGGATGTTTACCGCATGAAAAATCAGTATTTCTTTTGTTTATTTAGTAGATTTAAATGTAAAAAAAGAATATTTTTATATTTCGAACAAAGAGGTTTCGAATGTTGTGTTCTGATTCTTCATTTGATATATTTACTTTGAAGAGACTAAAAATCTAAAAAAAAAAGAGGCGAACGTATGGATAAAAAAGAAAATACGGTCGTATTGTTTCCGCAGTTGTCAGAGCGCTATATTGATCAAGGTTTTTTGGCGCTAAAAGAAAGGGAATTTGAAGAGGCGTTGCGTTGTTTTGAAATATTACGTCAGTATAATGCAGAAACAGAACAAACAGAATTGGCCTCGGTAATTTGTTTACTAGAATTAAAACGAATCGAAGAATCTAAAAAACAATGTGAGAAGTTGCTGGAAACAGGAACAGTTTTGTTTGGGGATATCCTTGAAACATATGTAACGATTTTAGTGCAAACAAATGATTATGAAGGTGTCATTCAAACGGTTGAAGAAGTGCTGCAGACGAAAGAACTGCTCCCGGAACAAAAAGAGAAATTAGCGCAGCTTGCTTTATTTGCACAAGGTATGCTTGGTGGGGAAGAACTGCCTCCGATAGATTCTAATTTTGAATTGAACGAATTTGCAAATGAACTATTTTCAGGTAACTTCGGGCAGCAGTTGCGAGCGATTAATGGTCTTTTATTAAAGGATCTTGATAAGGCGCTACCTGCTTTACAGAAGTTTCTTTTGGATGACAAGCAGCACCCTTATTTGAAAACTTCTATTTTATATAAGATGGTAGAAAATAAAATGGAAAAAGAGGTAGAAGTAGAGAAATTCGGTGAAACAATTACAGTTATTCCGGCACAGGTAGGTCATGATGAAGAGCAATCTGAAAAGATTATACATATATTATCGAATCGATTAGAAAATGATTACCCTGATATATTTAAGACAATTATTACATATTGGAGAGAGATGCAAACGAGCATTTTTCCTTTCCCTCTATTAATGAATAACCCAAAAGTTTGGGCAGCTGTTTTAGAGAGAATAGGAAGAAAACGTTTCGGGTTAATCGTCGATGAAGAGGAACTCATGAAAGTGTATCATATTCATTTAGAGGAATTTCATATTGCCTATCAATGGTTTTTACGTGTTGAGAAGGAAGGATATTTCCCTGTATAATTATGAAAAAGAATTGTTCAGTTATTGAAACGAGAATATTCTATGTTATAATGTAAGGGTTGCAAAAGGCTGAAGTCTGCCTGTTTGTAAGAGGAGAGAAGGATACTTCTCTTACTTAATATGTCTCATATTATTCTCGAACAAAATATACCTTAGTTGTTTTTTGTAAACAACGAATAGATTAGAGCGATGTATCTGAAAGCTTTTGCTAGAAGATAAAAATGCCTGCACTCATTGGGTGTAGCGCTCTCGTTGTTTCTAAAGAAAGGAATAATGGAATTTTAATCTATAGAGGTATGTGCATACATTATTATAGTTGGAGGGAAAGAATAAATGGCTGCAAAATGGGAAAAATTAGAAGGTAACGTTGGCGTATTAACAATCGAAGTTGATGCTAAAGAAGTTAACAAATCTCTTGACGCTGCGTTCAAAAAAGTAGTAAAAACAATTAACGTACCAGGTTTCCGTAAAGGTAAAATGCCTCGTCCGTTATTCGAACAACGCTTTGGTGTAGAATCTTTATACCAAGATGCATTAGACATCATCTTACCAAAAGCATACAGTGAAGCAATCGATGAAACTGGTATCTTCCCAGTTGCTCATCCTGAGATTGACATCGAGAAGTTCGAAAAAAATGAAAACCTTGTTTTCACTGCGAAAGTTACTGTAAAACCTGAAGTGAAACTAGGCGAGTATAAAGGTTTAGCAGTAGAAAAAATCGACACAACTGTAACTGACGAAGATGTAGAGAACGAATTAAAAGCTTTACAAGAGCGTCAAGCTGAACTAGTTGTGAAAGAAGATGGAACTGTTGAAAACGGTGATACAGCTGTAATCGACTTTGAAGGTTTCGTGAATGGCGAAGCATTCGAAGGTGGAAAAGGTGAAAACTACTCTCTAGCAATCGGTTCTGGTACATTCATCCCAGGCTTTGAAGAGCAATTAATTGGTCTTAAAGCAGGTGAGTCTAAAGATGTTGAAGTAACATTCCCAGAAGAGTACCATGCAGAAGAACTTGCTGGAAAACCAGCAACATTCAAAGTAACAGTTCATGAAATCAAAGCAAAAGAACTTCCTGAGTTAAACGACGAGTTCGCTAAAGATGTGAATGAAGAAGTTGCAACTCTTGATGAGTTAAAAGCAAAACTTCGCACAGACTTAGAAGAAGGCAAAAAGCATGAAGCTGAACACAAAGTGCGTGACGAAGTGGTAGAAAAAGCTGCTGCTAACGCTGAAATCGACATTCCAGAAGCTATGATCGAAACAGAATTAGATCGTATGGTTCGTGAATTTGAACAACGTTTAAGCCAACAAGGTATGAACCTTGAGCTTTACTACCAATTCACAGGTACTGATGCTGACAAGCTAAAAGAACAAATGAAAGAAGATGCGCAAAAACGTGTAAGAATCAACCTTGTTCTTGAAGCAATCATTAAAGCTGAAAACATCGAAGTTGCTGAAGAAGAAGTAAATGCAGAAATTGAAAAAATGGCTGAAATGTACAATATGCCAGTAGATGCTATTAAGCAAGCTCTTGGAAGCGCAGAAGCTCTAGCTGAAGATCTTAAAGTTCGTAAAGCTGTAGACTTCTTAGTAGACAATAGCAAAGCTGCATAATAAAATAACAAGGCGCGATTTTAATCGTGCCTTGTTTTATAAATATGAATATATTTGTAAAACTTTTTGGTGAGGAAGGAAAAGAACCTTTAAAAGTCGAATATACATATTTCAAAAGTTTTAAAAACTTTTTATTTGTACATAACTAATCATATTATTTGTATTTCTCGCCACGTAGTGACATAATATGTATTTACATACGATACATTTATCGTGTACATACGAAGGCAAGATATTAGCACTTTGTAAGGGGTGTGAAAATATGTTTAAATTTAACGATGAGAAAGGACAATTGAAGTGTTCTTTCTGTGGTAAAACACAAACGCAAGTTCGAAAGCTTGTTGCAGGACCAGGTGTCTATATTTGTGATGAGTGTATTGAGCTTTGTACGGAAATTGTACAAGAGGAGCTTGCGAAAGACGAAGAAGTAGAATTCAAAGATGTACCGAAACCAATAGAGATTCGTGAAATTTTGGATGAGTATGTCATCGGGCAAGATAATGCGAAGAAAGCACTAGCGGTAGCGGTATATAATCATTACAAACGCATTAATTCTAACAGTAAAATCGATGATGTAGAATTGGCGAAGAGTAATATCGCACTTATTGGGCCGACAGGTAGCGGTAAAACGTTATTAGCTCAAACATTGGCGCGTATTTTAAATGTTCCGTTTGCGATTGCGGATGCAACATCTTTAACAGAGGCGGGATATGTAGGGGAAGATGTAGAAAATATCTTGCTTAAACTCATTCAAGCTGCTGATTATGATGTTGAGAAAGCAGAAAAAGGAATTATTTACATTGATGAGATTGATAAAGTGGCACGTAAGTCAGAAAATCCATCCATTACGCGTGATGTATCTGGTGAGGGTGTGCAACAGGCACTTCTGAAAATTTTAGAAGGTACTGTAGCGAGCGTTCCGCCTCAAGGGGGGCGTAAACATCCACATCAAGAATTTATTCAAATTGATACAACGAATATTCTATTTATTTGCGGTGGTGCGTTTGACGGTATTGAGCCAATTATTAAACGTCGCCTTGGTGAGAAAGTAATTGGATTTGGTTCTGAGAAGAAAAATGCGGAAGTAAATGAAAAGCATGTTTTATCTCACGTATTGCCAGAAGACCTGTTACGATTTGGTTTAATTCCAGAATTTATCGGTCGTCTACCAGTTATTGCAAACCTAGAGCCGCTTGATGAAGATGCTCTTGTTGATATTTTAACAAAACCGAAAAATGCACTTGTAAAGCAGTTCCAAAAATTACTGGAGCTTGATGACGTTGAATTAGAGTTTGAAGAAGGCGCACTAATTGAGATTGCGAAAAAAGCAATTGAACGTAAAACAGGTGCTCGTGGACTTCGTTCTATTATTGAAGGATTAATGCTTGACGTCATGTTTGAACTTCCATCTCGTAAAGATATCGAGAAGTGTATTTTAACAAGAGAGACAGTAGCAAATAATGCACCACCAAAATTGGTGTTACAAGATGGTACTGTACTCGATACAAAAACATCTGCATAATGTTTAAAGGAAGAAACAGCAATTTTTGTAATTGCTGTTTCTTCTTATGTTTAGCGCGATTCCTCTCCGGAAATACTAAAGAGTAAAACCGTAGCGGGAGGAAATGAATCATGAGCTGGACAAACATATTCTTACTCGTTCAACTTGTTTTTGGTGTTATTGTCGGTTTATATTTCTGGCATTTGCTCCGAAATCAGCGAACGCAAAAAGTTTCCATTGATCGAGAATCGAAAAAAGAATTAGAGCAACTTCGTAACATGCGTGAGATTTCTTTAACAGAACCACTTGCGGAAAAAGTACGTCCCACATCTTTTTCAGATATCGTTGGACAAGAAGATGGGATTCGATCATTAAAGGCGGCACTTTGTGGACCAAACCCGCAACATGTCATTATATATGGACCTCCTGGAGTAGGGAAAACAGCGGCGGCGCGTCTTGTGTTAGAAGAAGCAAAGAAAAATCAAAAATCTCCATTTCGTAAGAGCGCAGCATTTATTGAACTGGATGCAACAACCGCACGTTTTGATGAGCGCGGCATTGCTGATCCTTTAATCGGTTCAGTACATGATCCGATTTACCAAGGGGCAGGAGCGATGGGACAAGCAGGAATTCCGCAACCTAAAAAAGGGGCTGTCACAGATGCACATGGCGGTATTTTATTTATTGATGAAATTGGAGAACTTCATCCTATTCAAATGAATAAAATGTTGAAGGTGTTAGAAGATCGAAAAGTATTTTTGGAAAGTGCATATTACAGTGAAGAAAACACGCTGATTCCAACGTACATACATGATATTTTTCAAAAAGGTTTACCGGCTGATTTTCGTCTTGTTGGAGCAACAACGCGCTCGCCAGAAGAACTTCCACCTGCGATTCGTTCTCGTTGTTTAGAGGTGTTCTTCCGTGAATTGGATACGGAAGAAGTTCAAAAAGTGGCAAAGAATGCAGCGGAAAAAATAGAGATGGAAATTGACGAGCAAGGAATTGAAATGATAGGAATGTATGCAAGAAATGGCCGGGAAGCCATTAATCTTGTGCAAATTTCTGCTGGGATGGCAATTAATGAAGAGCGTTCCTTTATTAAGAATGAGGATGTTGAATGGGTGATTCATGCTAGTCAACTTACTCCAACGTATGAACGGCGAATATACCCCATTCCGCGAATTGGCTTAGTGAATGGTCTGGCTGTATATGGGCCTAATACAGGAGCATTATTAGAAGTTGAAGTTACAGCTATTCCTTCTCAGGATAAGGGGACAGTAAATGTGACAGGTATTGTAGAGGAAGAGAGTATCGGGAGTCAAACGAAATCGATTCGTCGTAAAAGCATGGCGAAAGGATCGGTTGATAATGTATTAACTGTACTTCGTTCTTTAGAATTATTGCCAGAAGGATATGATATACATATTAACTTTCCTGGAGGGATTCCAGTTGATGGTCCATCAGCTGGAATTGCAATGGCTACGGGAGTGTATTCCGCTTTACATCGCGTATATATAAGTAACGAAATTGCGATGACAGGGGAGATTAGTATTCACGGAGAAGTGAAACCAGTGGGTGGTGTATATGCAAAAGTGAAAGCGGCAAAAAAGGCAGGGGCAAAAAAAGTGATTATTCCTGCTGAAAATATGCAGCCATTTTTGTATACGATAAAAGGAATTGAAATTATTCCTGTTCGCAAGCTAAAAGAAGTGTTTGAATTGGCATTCGTACAGGAAAATTTACATCGTGAACTGGATATGCGTAACGATTTAGAAGAAGGCGATGTACAATCTATGTAAATAGGGTGAAGCTTTCGGTAACGCGTTTCATTACATACGAATCAGAGCGTTGTTCGGTAGGGATTTTTGTAGAAATAAGAAGCATATTGCGCACAATGGTAAGAGAAATATTTGCCAGACTTCGTTTAAGTTTGTATGCTTAAGCGGAGTCCATTTTTCTTTTATGAGGAAAAAAAGTCGTGAAATTGCGATGATACAGAATCTCTGTAATTGCATCAGGGTGTATTGTAATATAAAATAGTTGAACAGGAGTTTAATTTATTATGGAGGTGCTATGTCTAGTATGAATACGAACGAAAGAATCTTGCCCCTCCTACCATTAAGAGGCGTTCTCGTATATCCGACGATGGTTCTGCATCTTGATGTAGGACGTGATAAGTCGATACAAGCACTAGAGCAGGCAGCAGTGGATGAAAATATTATCTTTTTAGCAATGCAAAAAGAAATGAATATTGATGATCCGAAAGAAGATGACATATATAGTGTAGGTACAGTGGCGAAGGTAAAGCAGATGTTAAAGCTGCCAAACGGTACGCTTCGTGTCCTGGTAGAAGGTTTACATAGAGCAAAAGTAGTAGAATTTACAGAATTAGAAAACGTAATACAAGTTTCTGTTCAAACGATAGTAGAAGAAGAGGAAGGCGACTTAGAAGAAAAAGCTCTTATGCGCACATTGCTAGAGCATTTCGAACAGTATATTAAAGTTTCCAAAAAGATATCAAATGAAACATTCGCAACGGTAGCCGATGTGGAAGAACCTGGACGATTAGCGGATTTAATCGCTTCTCATTTACCAATTAAAACGAAACAAAAGCAAGAAATTTTGGAAATCGTATCTGTTAACGAAAGATTACATACTTTAATCTCTATTATTCAAGATGAACAAGAGCTATTAAGTTTAGAAAAGAAAATCGGACAAAAAGTAAAACGTTCGATGGAACGTACGCAAAAAGAATATTTTCTGCGGGAACAAATGAAGGCTATTCAAACAGAACTTGGTGACAAAGAAGGAAAAGGCGGGGAAGTTGAAGAACTTCGTAAAAAAATTGAAGAGGCAGGAATGCCAGGAGAGACAAAGGAAGCTGTCTTAAAAGAATTAGACCGCTATGAAAAATTACCAGTAAGTTCTGCGGAAAGCGGTGTGATTCGCAATTATATTGACTGGTTATTAGCGCTCCCATGGACAGATGCAACAGATGATAAGATTGATCTTGCTCATTCTGAAATGGTCTTAAATAAAGACCATTATGGGCTGGAGAAAGTGAAAGAACGTGTATTGGAATATTTAGCTGTTCAAAAATTAACAAATTCACTAAAAGGACCAATCTTATGTCTAGTAGGGCCTCCTGGGGTCGGAAAAACATCATTAGCACGTTCGATTGCAAAATCGCTAAATCGTAATTTTGTCCGTGTTTCCCTTGGCGGTGTTCGGGATGAATCTGAGATTAGAGGGCATCGTCGTACATATGTTGGTGCTATGCCAGGGCGGATTATACAAGGCATGAAAAAAGCAAAGACAATCAATCCGGTCTTTTTATTAGATGAGATTGATAAAATGTCCAATGATTTCCGTGGAGATCCATCTGCGGCGTTACTTGAAGTGTTAGACCCAGAACAAAATCATAATTTTAGCGATCATTATATTGAAGAACCGTATGATTTATCAAAGGTTATGTTTGTGGCAACTGCGAATACGCTTGCTAGCATTCCTGGGCCGCTTCTTGATCGGATGGAAATCATATCAATTGCTGGTTATACAGAAATTGAAAAAGTGCATATTGCACGTGAACATTTATTATCGAAGCAATTAAAAGAGCATGGTTTACGAAAAGGAAATTTACAGGTGCGTGATGAGGCTCTTCTTGAAATTATTCGTTATTATACACGTGAAGCGGGTGTACGTACGTTGGAACGTCAAATTGCTAAGATTTGTCGTAAATCAGCGAAAATTATCGTTACAGGGGAACGTAAGCGCGTTGTTGTTACAGAGAAGAACATTACGGACCTTTTAGGAAAGCGTATATTCCGATATGGTCAGGCTGAAAAGATCGATCAAGTTGGTATGGCAACAGGATTAGCTTATACATCTGCTGGCGGCGATACCCTTGCAATTGAAGTGGCTGTATCTCCTGGGAAAGGGAAATTAATTTTAACAGGGAAGCTTGGAGATGTGATGAAAGAATCTGCGCAAGCAGCTTTTAGTTATATTCGTTCTCGCGCAGAGGAACTTCATATTGACCCGGATTTCCATGAAAAAAATGACATCCATATTCACGTTCCAGAAGGGGCAGTTCCGAAAGATGGACCATCAGCAGGTATTACGATGGCAACAGCACTTATTTCTGCCCTAACAGGTATTCCTGTAAGTAAAGAAGTAGGGATGACGGGTGAAATTACGCTTCGCGGCCGTGTATTACCAATCGGTGGCTTGAAAGAAAAAACATTAAGTGCTCACCGCGCAGGCTTAACAAAAATTATTTTGCCGGCAGAAAACGAAAAAGATTTAGATGATATTCCAGAAAGCGTAAAGGAAAATCTTACGTTTGTGCTTGTATCTCATTTAGATGAAGTGTTAGAGCATGCCTTAGTAGGAGTGAAACAATGAAAGTAACAAAAGCAGAGATTGTTATTAGTGCTGTTAGACCAGACCAATATCCAGAAGGTGACTTGCCGGAAATTGCTTTAGCAGGTCGTTCGAATGTTGGAAAATCATCTTTTATTAATACAATCTTAAATCGTAAAAAGTTAGTCCGCATTTCTTCTAAACCTGGAAAAACGCAAACATTAAACTTTTTCATCATTAATGATATGATGCATTTCGTGGATGTTCCGGGCTACGGTTATGCGAAGGTATCGAAATCAGAACGTGCAGCTTGGGGTAAGATGATTGAAACTTACTTTACAACACGTGAACAATTAGATGCGACTGTGCTAGTAATTGATTTACGCCATCCTCCAACAAAGGATGATGTAATGATGTATGATTTCTTAAAGCATTATGAAATTCCAACAATTATTATTGCAACAAAGGCTGATAAAATTCCAAAAGGGAAATGGCAAAAGCATTTGAAAGTTGTAAAGGAAACACTTGATGTAGAAGCCGGTGATGAAGTAGTTTTATTTTCTTCTGAAACAGGGCTTGGAAAAGAAGAAGCGTGGAAAGCGATTCATAAGTTTACAAAAACAAAAAACGCATGACGAATTCGTCACGCGTTTTTTGTTTTGACAATTATAGTAGCTTAAAAAGGATGCGGGGGATTTTGAAATAGGAAAGCTATTTTATGTAACATTATGGAACAATCATACATATTTTATGTGATAATGAAAGAAGATAGAGAAGGATAGTGCTTCAATGTATATGGAATAGTTTCCACTACTTGATTCTGACAGATTTTTTTGGTAACGTACAAATAGAGTTATTATTTTATAATGATTATAAAGTAGAGCGTTTTATAGGGAGATTTCCTCACTATTTTGTGAATTTGAGGAAAAACGATAAAAAATTTCGTTGTTCACACGATTGTTAGATTCATAAGAGGAAAGTTGTATTATGATAGTAGATAAGGTTATAAAACGGGTGAAGGGGGACATGCTGCGTGCATATTCTTGTTGTTGGTGTAAATTATCGAACAGCCCCTGTAGAGATTCGTGAGAAACTCACATTTCAGGAAACAGAACTAAAACGAGCAATGACGACATTACAAAGTCAAAAAAGCGTGTTAGAGAATGTCATTGTATCAACGTGCAATCGTACGGAGATTTATGCTGTTGTTGATCAATTACACACGGGACGATATTACATTAAGAAATTTTTAGCTGATTGGTTTCAGCTTGAGATAGAAGAAATTTCACCATACTTGTCTATTTTTGAGCAAGATGGTGCAATTGAGCATTTATTCCGTGTTACGTGCGGATTAGATTCTATGGTAGTTGGGGAAACACAGATTTTAGGTCAAATTCGAAATAGCTTTTTAACAGCCCAGGAGGTAAAGACAACAGGAACCATTTTTAACGAATTGTTGAAACAGGTTATTACGTTAGCAAAACGTGCACATTCAGAAACGACAATTGGTGAAAGTGCAATGTCCGTTAGCTATGCTGCTGTTGAACTTGGAAAGAAAATTTTTGGTGATTTAACAGACTGTCACGTTTTAATTCTTGGTGCTGGAAAAATGGGGGAGCTTGCACTGCAAAACTTATATGGAAGTGGAGTTCAAAAAGTTACTGTTATGAATCGTACATTTACAAAAGCGGAAACAATGGCAGAAAAATATATGGGACATGCGAAGCCGTTAAGTGAACTACAATGTGCTTTGTTAGAAGCGGACATTTTGATCAGTTCAACAGGATCCTCGAATTATGTCATTACGAAAGAAATGATGAAAAAGGTAGAACGCATGCGCAGTGGTCGCCCATTATTTATGGTTGATATTGCGGTACCTCGTGATATTGATCCAGAAATCAATGAATTAGAGGGTTCTTTCTTGTACGATATCGATGATTTACAAGATGTAGTGGAAGCGAATCGTGCTGAGCGTTTAAAAGAAGCGGAAAAGATTCAATTTATGATTGAAGAAGAAATCGTTTTATTTAAAAATTGGTTAAACACGCTAGGTGTTGTACCTTTAATATCGGCTCTTCGAGAGAAAGCGCTAGGAATTCAAAGTGAGACGATGAGAAGTTTAGAACGAAAAATTCCAACGTTAAGTGATCGGGAGAAAAAGGTTATTAGTAAGCATACAAAAAGTATTATTAATCAATTGCTGAAGGATCCAATCTTGGTAGCAAAAGAGCTAGCTGCAGAAGAGAAAGCAACGGAAAAGCTTGCTTTATTTGCGAAAATTTTTGATTTAGAAGTACAAGAAGAGGTTGAACATACGGAAGAACTGGAACATAAACGAGCGTGGACACCATCCGTTTCATCTTTATAATACGAAAGGATGATCGGATGAGCTTTTTAAATAATAGTATTATTTATCATATCACAATTATTTTATATGCTTGTAGCATTAGTTTATATTTTATAGATTATTTTCAAAGTAACCGAAAGGCGAATCGCTTTGCTTTTTGGTTACTTTCCATTGTATGGGTGTTGCAGTCTGTTTTTATGTTGCTAAGAGCTACAGAGTCAGAAACGAATCCGATTCTAACCTTGCTATCTGGGATTTATTTTTATGTATGGCTATTGATTACAATGTCATTAATAATCAATCGGTTTATGCGAATTGACTTCTTAGTTTTTTTTACAAATGTTGTTGCTTTTGGCGTAAGTGCGTTGTCTATTTTTACGCCACTTGGAAAGATGGCGCCTGTACTTGCTGAGCAATTAGTCTCAGAGCTTGTTTATGTGCATGTAGGTATGGCGATTATTTCCTATGCAACATTTACCGTTTCATTCATTTTTTCTATTATGTATTTACTTCAGTACCGGCTTTTAAAACAGAAAAAGTGGAATGCTAGATTAAGAAGATTAGGGAATTTACCAAAACTTGAGTCAATGTCTTATGGATTAAATTTGTTTTCTGTACCATTTTTCTTATTGGCGATTTTACTCGGATGTATATGGGGATATACGAAGTTAGATAATTTTCATTGGTATGACACGAAAGTAATCGGGTCTTTTGTTGTTTTATTTAT
Source organism: Bacillus cereus group sp. BfR-BA-01360 (assembly GCF_022663595.1). Classification (NCBI taxonomy): domain Bacteria; kingdom Bacillati; phylum Bacillota; class Bacilli; order Caryophanales; family Bacillaceae; genus Bacillus; species Bacillus cereus group sp. BfR-BA-01360. The sequence continues at coordinate 13,824 of NZ_JAKUFV010000006.1, read as the reverse complement.
GTATTGTGCAGGTTTATATTTACGAGGAGCAGATGCATTGCACGGAAAAAAGATTATCCAATGGAATATTGGTGCATTTCTAGTTATGCTAGTTAATATTTTCCTATTGAGCAGTTTATCCAACTTCCATTTTTGGTATTTATAATGAGGAGAGAAAGTTATGCGCAAAATTATTGTAGGTTCAAGAAAGAGTAAGCTGGCATTAACGCAAACGAATTGGTTTATTGATCAATTACAAGCGCTTGGCTTACCGTATGAATTTGAAGTAAAGGAAATTGTTACAAAAGGGGATGTCATTTTAGACGTTACGCTTTCTAAAGTAGGCGGTAAAGGGTTGTTTGTAAAAGAGATTGAGCATGCTCTTCTTACAAAAGAAATCGATATGGCTGTACATAGTATGAAAGATATGCCTGCTGTGCTCCCAGCTGGTTTAACAATTGGGTGTATACCAAAGCGTGTAGATCCGCGTGATGCATTTATTTCAAAGAATGGGAAATCGTTTAAGGAGTTAGCAAAGGGTGCAACTCTTGGTACGAGCAGTTTAAGACGTAGCGCACAATTATTAGCTGCTAGACCTGACTTACAAGTGAAATGGATTCGTGGAAATATCGATACGAGATTACGTAAATTACAAGAAGAAAACTATGATGCAATTATTTTAGCAACAGCTGGACTAAAGCGGATGGGTTGGGATAATGATGTAATTACAGAACATCTGGACGAATCTTTATGTGTACCAGCTGTAGGACAAGGTGCTTTAGCTATTGAATGTCGTGAAGATGATAAGGACTTATTACAGTTATTAGCACATATGAACGATGCAGCAACAGAACGAACAGTAGCGGCAGAAAGAGTGTTTCTTCATAAGCTTGAAGGAGGATGTCAAGTACCTATTGCAGGATATGCGACCCTTCAAGAAAATGGAAAAATTAAATTACATGCACTTGTTGGATCAACGGATGGCTCTGTCTTATTAAAAGAAACAGTAGTAGGTACAAATCCCGAGACAGTAGGGTTAGAGGCGGCAGAGCGCTTGATTCATCAAGGTGCAAAAGAGCTCATTTCAGCTGCAAATAAGGAGCAACAATAACTATGAATGCCCTTATTGGAAAAAAAGTACTCGTTACACGTGCCCGGCATCAAGCTGGGCAAATGAGCGCAGCAGTAAGAAAAGAGAGCGGAATTCCAATGGAAATTCCGCTTTTGCGTATGGATGGGGTATCTCAAGAAAAGCTTCAAAGTGTAGCCAAACAGTTGCATGTATACGATTGGATAATTTTTACGAGCAAAAATGGAGTAAGGTTCTTTTTGGAGGCAATCCATCAGAAACTTCCGCCTGCTGTAAAAATTGCTGCAGTCGGTATAAAAACAGCTCAAGAACTAGAAGCAAGAGGATATCAAGTTCATTTTGTTCCAACAGCGTTTGTTGCTGAAACGTTTGCGATGGAATTTGTGCAAACATTAAATGGGACAGAGCGTATTTTATTTCCAAAAGGGAATTTAGCAAGAGATGTAATTTCAGTGAAGCTTCGTGAAGCTCATATACTTGTAGAAGAGTTGGTTGTCTATGAGACGAAACTAAATGATGAGAAAAAAGAAGACCTAATCGCAGCTTTACAATCGAATCAAATTGATGTGATTACATTTACAAGCCCTTCTACAGTTGACAGCTTTGTAAAGTTACTTGAGGGTACAAACTGGAGAGAATGGATAAAAAAATGTACAATTGCTTGTATAGGACCAATAACAGAAAAAGAGGCAAGAAAGTATTTTAAAAATGTGCTTGTTCCTGAAGAATATACGATAGAATCATTGATACAATGCATTTCCAAATTTTATGTGAATGCATAATGAAAATAAAAGAATGGGGATAGAATTCTATGAACTCTTTACAATTTAATCGTCATCGTCGTTTAAGACAAAGTGGAAATATGCGTGCACTTGTACGTGAAACATTTTTACATACGGAAGACTTTATTTACCCAATTTTCGTACTTGAAGGTGAAAATATTCGTAATGAAGTTCCTTCTATGCCAGGCGTATATCAAGTTTCTTTAGATTTATTGCAAGCTGAAATGCAAGAAGTGGTTGATTTAGGCATTCGTTCTGTTATCGTATTTGGCGTACCTGCTGAGAAGGACGAGATTGGATCTTCTGCATTTTGTGAACACGGCATTGTACAACGTGCGATTCAACAAATGAAAGAGCAATTTCCAGAGTTAGTAGTCATTGCGGATACATGCTTATGTCAATATACAAGCCATGGTCATTGCGGTGTAATTGAAGACGGTATTATTTTAAATGATCAATCGTTAGAAATTCTTGCAAAAACAGCTGTAAGTCAAGCGAAAGCAGGAGCAGATATTATTGCTCCCTCTAACATGATGGACGGATTTGTAACGGCTATTCGTCATGCTTTAGATGAAAATGGTTTTTCACATGTGCCGGTTATGTCTTATGCAGTGAAATATGCATCTGCATTTTATGGGCCATTCCGTGATGCAGCGCATGGTGCACCGCAATTTGGAGATCGCAAAACATATCAAATGGATCCAGCAAATCGAATGGAAGCATTCCGAGAAGCTGAATCAGATGTAATGGAAGGAGCAGATTTCTTAATTGTAAAACCAGCTCTTTCTTATTTAGACATTGTTCGCGATGTGAAAAATAACTTTAATTTACCGATTGTTGCATATAATGTGAGCGGAGAATATTCGATGATTAAAGCAGCTGCTCAAAATGGCTGGATTAATGAAAAAGAGATTGTCCTTGAAAAATTATTAAGTATGAAACGTGCGGGAGCAGATTTAATTATTACGTATCATGCAAAAGATGCCGCAAGATGGTTACGAGAAGGGGGCGCACAATAATGAAAAAGCTTGATAAATCGATTAAAGCGTTTGAAGAAGCACAAGATTTAATGCCTGGTGGTGTAAATAGTCCAGTTCGTGCATTTAAATCGGTTGGGATGAATCCATTATTTATGGAGCAAGGAAAAGGTTCTAAAGTATATGATATTGATGGAAATGAGTACATTGACTACGTATTATCATGGGGACCGCTTATTCATGGACATGCCAATGAGCGTGTTGTAGAGTCGTTAAAAGCTGTTGCTGAAAAAGGAACAAGCTTTGGAGCGCCAACAGAAATTGAAAATAAGTTAGCTCAGCTTGTGATTGAGCGCGTGCCATCTATTGAAATTGTGCGCATGGTAAACTCTGGAACAGAGGCAACGATGAGTGCACTTCGTTTAGCACGTGGCTATACAGGACGTAATAAAATTTTGAAATTTATCGGTTGTTACCACGGTCATGGTGATTCTCTATTAATTAAAGCTGGCTCTGGCGTTGCAACACTTGGTTTACCGGATAGCCCTGGTGTACCAGAAGGTGTAGCCCAAAATACAATTACAGTAGCTTATAATGATTTAGAAAGTGTAAAATATGCTTTTGAACAATTTGGAGATGATATTGCTTGTGTAATTGTTGAACCTGTAGCAGGAAATATGGGAGTTGTACCACCTATACCAGGATTTTTAGAAGGACTTCGTGAAGTAACTCAGCAATATGGGGCGCTGCTTATCTTTGATGAGGTAATGACTGGATTCCGCGTTGCATATAACTGTGGACAAGGATATTACGGTGTAACGCCTGATTTAACTTGCTTAGGAAAAGTAATCGGTGGCGGTCTACCGGTAGGAGCATACGGTGGTAAAGCAGAAATTATGCGTCAAGTTGCGCCTAGTGGACCGATTTATCAAGCGGGTACGTTATCTGGTAACCCACTTGCCATGACAGCAGGATATGAAACATTAATACAGCTAACACCAGAATGTTATAAAGAGTTTGAACGTAAAGCGGAAATGTTAGAAAATGGTTTGCGCCAAGCTGCTGAAAAACATGGAATACCGCACCATATTAACCGAGCAGGTTCAATGATTGGTATTTTCTTTACGAATGAACGAGTGATTAACTATGATGCAGCAAAAACATCGAATTTAGAGTTTTTTGCGGCTTATTATCGTGAAATGATAGAACAAGGGGTGTTTTTACCACCATCTCAATTTGAAGGATTATTCTTATCAACAGCACATAGTGATGCTGATATTGAAGCGACAATTGCTGCGGCAGAAATTGCAATGGCGAAATTAAAAGCATAAATAAAAAGGTTGTTTGGAATTTTCCAGGCAACCTTTTTCATTTATAAGAAATGAAAAGGGCACATGTGCGATTTTTTTACTCATAAAATGTCTCCAAGACACATAAATCTGTAATGACATACAGTTTGAGAGGGGGAAAAGGAGTGGCAACAGATCATTCATTACGTTTTTCACTAAAAGAATCGGTTTGGTTCCAAAAAGGACAGGAAGTCGAAGAACTTTTGTCAATTTCGTTAGATCCAGACGTTGAGATAGAAGAGCTTGAACATGAAGTGATTGTGCGAGGGCAGTTAGATTTAACTGGGGAATATATTGCGAAGAAAGAGGAGTCTGAGTTTTCAACGAGTGAATTATCCCCAGCGAAATCAATTGATTATGTGGAAGAGAGAGAAGATGGTATTCATGAACTTGTTCATTCGTTCCCACTAGAAATTTCCATTCCAAGAAATCGGGTAAAGGTAATTGAAGAATTGTATGTTTCTATCGAGGAATTTGATTATGAGTTAAAAGAAAATGGATGCTTACAATTATTAGCTGACATTTCTATATATGGATTAAATGATGCTGGGCGTGAGTTGGATGATGAGGAAGAGCTAGAAAGTGAGCATACCAACGGTAAAAGAGAAGAAGGGATAGAAGCAGTTGAAGAGGAAAAAGAGCTGGAAGAGCCGGAAGAAACAGCAGAAATCATTCTTCAATCAGAATCAAACGGATGGCAAGATTATGCCTTTGAACCGTTTCAATTAGAAGAACGGAAAGAACAAGAGTTAATAGAGGAAGAAGAATTAGAAGAACATGATGTAGAAGATCGAGATAAAGAGGAAATGATGCCACAAGTTGAATTGTTTGGACGAACAGGTTTTAAAGAAAAAGAAACGAAGAAAGAAACAGAAGAACAAGAAGAACCTGTATACTCTCAAAGAGATGAAAATGCCTTATATTTAACAAAATTGTTTACAAAAGAAGCAGAAGAAGAATTTACAAAGGTGAGAATGTACTTTGTACAAGAGGGAGATACAATCGAGTCGGTAGCAGAGCGTTATGAGACATCTGTACAACATTTACATCGTATAAACCGAACGGATGACATTTATTTAACAGCAGGTCAAGTCATTTATATACCTGTTCCAAAAGCGAAGTCAAAATGAGTGAAGACTATTCTTCACTCATCTCTTTTCTTACATTTGAATTTGTGGATGAGAAAGGATTAGGCAGATGGATATAGAATTACGCAACCGCTATGAACCAATTGTAAGACGATATCAATTGAATGTAGAGCACATCGAAGAATACGGGAATGTAATGAAGATTTATACGAATCAAGGTCCGTATGCATTAAAAAAATTGCCGAATCAACGGCTAGAGCGCAATCACTTTATGCATCATATTCAATTTTTAAAAGAAAAAGGTTTTTCCAACTATGTTCCCATCTATTATGCGATGGATGGGAATTATATTTTGAGTGACGCAACATATAGTTATTATTTAATGCCTTGGCTTGAGAAAGCGGATGGGAATGACGAGGATAATGGTCAATATCATAAAATGTTTCAAACGTTAGCGATGCTTCATAAAAAAACAGTGCGAGAGGAATCGTATACAGAAGAGGCGTTAGAAAATCATTATACAAATATATCGGATCGCTGGGAACAAGATGGTGAACTATTAGAAAAATTTCTTGTTCAATCAGAATCAAAGTGGTATATGTCACCATTTGAATTGCAGTATTGTACGTATTTTCATCATGTGATGAGAGCGCGGGATTTTGCGACAAAGCAGCTTACCGATTGGTATGAAGTGATGAAAGAAAAAGAAAAAACACGCATTGCTTTAGTGCATGGAAATGTATCACTCAATCATTTTTTATTTGATTATGAAAGGAATGGCTATTTTATTAGTTTAGAAAGATCACAATTTGCGACCCCTATTCAAGATATTGTAGGTTTCTATACACGTTCTTTAAACACCTATCCAATTGCTAGAAGTGACCGTTTTGAATGGTATCAGGAATATCAAAAACATTTTCCATTTACAAAAGAAGAACAACTTCTAATGTTTGCTTATTTAACGTATCCCTCTCCATTTATTCGCCAAATCCGTTCGTATGTAAATAAGAAACAAGTTCGCAATGAGCAAAAAGAGTTTAAAAATGTGAAAATGTTGCAGCAATCTCATTGGCTTGTAAGTAATATTGAGTATTTTCTTTCTCAACTACAAGCTGCGCAGCAGGAAAACGGATCATAGCCGCAGTTTTGAAACTACGGCTGAAAATGTAAGCGAATCGTCGCTATAACAAAAATAATCAAAATGATAAAATCTAAAAATGTTGGTAGCAATAAGGTACGAATGCCCTGAAAAATAGTCAGTGGTATTGCGAAATCAGAAAACATTGTTTGTAAACTTCTAACCCATGAGGGGGTAGAAAAATTATAGGAACGCCGATAACGTTTCATCATAATGATTCCTCCATCTAGGAAGCCACTCTATTTTGTAGTCTATGAATACAGTATGTAGGATAAGTGCTGAATGTGCTTATCCTATTTTTACTTTGATTCGTGAAGGGGAATAATCGGTAGGGATGAAGAAATACGACTGAGTAACATTTCATGTTATCTCTTTGTAGTGCAAATAAAGAGAAGACTGAGTAATCATTTAAGATAAAAATTTTTTATCTTGACGAATATGGTTTCGTTTTTTACACTATTGTATATAATAAATAACAATTATATAAATGCATTGAAGGGGAAGAGTATAACATAAAACGTCTTCAGAGAGGAGAATTATTAGCTGGGAGATTCTCTAGATAGTCATGTTAGAAGGTAGCCCTGGAGCATCTTTTCTGAACGGATGTATTCTCATTAGGAAAAGACGGATTAGACCGTTATCAAATGAAGAGTATAAACAAATTTTGCATTTGTTTGTAAATAAAGGTGGTACCGCGATGTCCCTCGTCCTTTTTTGGATGAGGGGCATTTTTATTTTAAGGAGGGAAAGTAATGTCAAATACGGAAAAGAATTTACCGACTAAATATGATCATAAGTCCGTTGAAGATGGACGTTATCAATGGTGGCTGGAAGGTAAATATTTCGAAGCAACAGGAGATGAGAAGAAACAACCATACACAATTGTAATTCCGCCTCCAAACGTAACAGGTAAATTGCATTTAGGGCATGCTTGGGATACAACGCTTCAAGATATTTTAACACGTACAAAGCGCATGCAAGGTTACGATGTATTATGGCTTCCAGGTATGGACCATGCAGGTATTGCGACACAAGCAAAAGTAGAAGCGAAACTTCGCGAAGAAGGAATTTCACGTTACGATCTTGGACGTGAAAAGTTCCTTGAAAAAGCATGGGAGTGGAAAGAAGAGTATGCTTCTCACATTCGCCAACAATGGGGAAAAGTTGGTTTAGGGCTAGATTATTCTCGTGAACGTTTTACTTTAGATGAAGGTTTATCTGATGCGGTTAAGAAAGTATTCGTTCAATTGTATGAAAAAGGATTAATTTACCGCGGGGAGTATATTATTAACTGGGATCCAGCAACGCGTACTGCACTTTCTGATATTGAAGTAATTCATAAAGATGTTCAAGGTGCATTCTACCATATGAATTATCCGTTAACTGATGGTTCTGGTCACATTCGTCTTGCAACAACTCGACCAGAAACAATGCTTGGTGATACAGCGGTTGCGGTTCACCCAGAAGATGAGCGCTATAAACATTTAATTGGAAAAACAGTTACACTTCCAATCGTAGGTCGCGAAATTCCGATTATTGCGGATGATTATGTAGATCCAGAGTTCGGTACAGGTGTTGTGAAAATTACACCAGCTCACGATCCAAATGACTTTGAAGTAGGTAACCGTCATGATTTACCACGTATTCTTGTAATGAACGAAGACGGTACAATGAATGAAAAAGCTGGTAAATATAACGGTATGGACCGTTTTGAATGTCGCAAAGCGTTAGTGAAAGACTTACAAGAAGCTGGTGTATTAATAGAAATTGAGCCTCATATGCATTCTGTAGGGCACAGTGAGCGAAGTGGAGCAGTTGTTGAACCATACTTATCAACACAATGGTTTGTAAAAATGGGACCACTTGCCGAAAAAGCAGTGGCACTTCAGCAAAAAGAAGAAGAAAAAGTGACATTTGTACCAGAGCGCTTTGAAAACACATATTTACGCTGGATGGAAAATATTCATGATTGGTGTATTTCTCGTCAATTATGGTGGGGACACCGCATTCCAGCTTGGTATCATAAAGAAACTGGTGAAGTATATGTAGGTACAGAGGCGCCAGCAGATATTGAAAACTGGGAGCAAGATAACGACGTACTAGATACATGGTTTAGTTCAGCATTATGGCCATTCTCTACACTTGGTTGGCCAAATGAAGATGCAAAAGACTTCAAACGTTACTATTCAACAGATGCTTTAGTAACCGGTTATGATATTATCTTCTTCTGGGTATCTCGTATGATTTTCCAAGGCTTAGAGTTCACAGGAGAGCGCCCATTTAAAGATGTATTAATTCACGGTTTAGTTCGTGATGAACAAGGTCGTAAAATGAGTAAATCTCTTGGTAATGGTATTGATCCAATGGATGTTATTGATAAGTACGGTGCGGATGCAATGCGCTTCTTCTTATCAACAGGAAGTGCGCCAGGTCAAGACTTACGCTTTAGCATGGAGAAAGTAGAATCTACTTGGAACTTCATTAATAAAATTTGGAATGCATCGCGCTTCGTATTGATGAACATGGATGATATGAAATATGAAGATATCGATTTAACTGGTGAAAAATCCGTTGCAGATAAGTGGATTTTAACTCGTTTAAATGAAACAATTGAAAGTGTAACGCGCAACATGGATAAATATGAGTTTGGTGAAGCTGGCCGTTCATTATACAACTTTATTTGGGATGATTTCTGTGACTGGTACATTGAAATGGCAAAACTTCCGCTATACGGTGAAGATGAAGCGGCGAAGAAAACAACTCGTTCTGTGTTAGCATATGTACTAGATCAAACGATGCGTTTACTACATCCATTCATGCCGTTCGTAACAGAGAAAATTTGGCAGCACTTACCGCATGAAGGCGAATCGATTACGGTATCGGCATGGCCGACAGTTCGTGAAGATTTACAGGATGAAGAAGCAGCAGCAGAAATGCACCTTCTTGTTGATATCATTCGTTCTGTTCGTAATATTCGTTCCGAAGTAAATACGCCAATGAGCAAAAAGGTTCAACTGCAAATTAAAGCGAAGGACGAAGCGGTGCTTGCTCAACTTACAAAAAATAGTTCTTACATTGAGCGTTTCTGTAATCCAAGTGAATTAATCATTAAGACTGATTTACAAGCGCCAGAAAAAGCGATGACCGCTATCGTATCAGGTGCAGAGTTATTCTTACCGTTAGCTGACCTTATTAATCTTGAAGAAGAAAAAGCTCGCTTACAAAAAGAGTTTGAGAAGTTCAATAAAGAGGTAGAACGTGTGCAGAAGAAACTTGCAAATGAAGGTTTTGTAGCGAAAGCTCCTGCGGCAGTGATTGAAGGAGAACGTGCGAAAGAAAAAGATTACTTAGAAAAACGTGAAGCGGTTCGTCAACGCTTAGCAGACCTTGAAAAATAAAAATATTGAAAAGAGACTCCCTATCTTGGTGAGTCTCTTTTATTTGCGTATAATAGAGTTACAGTTCATTTGTGATATTGGTTTGCTCGTTGATTGGAAAGGGGATTGACTCGCGTGGTACATACATACGAAGAAGCAATTGGCTGGATTCATAGCCGATTAAAATTTGGGATTAAACCGGGATTAGAAAGAATGCGGTGGATGCTTGGAGAGCTTGACAATCCAGAGCGGCATATAAAATGTATTCATTTAGCAGGTACAAATGGTAAAGGTTCGACTTTAACATATATGCGCTATATGCTAGAGGCAGAGACATATAAAGTAGGAACATTTACATCTCCGTATATTGAAACATTTAATGAACGGATTAGTGTGAATGGAAAGCCAATTTCAGATCAAGAGATTACTGACCTTGTCAATATAGTAAAGCCTGTTGTAGAAAAGTTGGATGAGACAGAGTTTGGAGAAGCAACGGAGTTTGAAATTATTACAGTCATGGCAATGTATTATTTCGGAAAAGTGAACATTTGCGATCTCGTTTTATTTGAAACAGGTCTTGGTGGGCGTTTCGATTCTACTAATGTTGTGTATCCCGTTTTAACAATCATTACAAATATTGGTCATGACCATATGCATATTCTAGGAAATACATTAGCAGAAATCGCATATGAAAAAGCGGGAATTATAAAATCAGGGGTACCGGTAATTACGGGAGTGCAAGATGGAGAAGCACTTCAGGTGATTCAAAAGGTTGCAAATGAAAAGAATGCTAGCCTTTATGAGATAGGAAAACAATTTACAGTCGTGCACCAGCGTTCTAATGAAGAGGGAGAGCACTTTGACTTTTCTTGTCCATTTGCTTCATTTAAAGATATACAAATTTCTATGAAAGGAGATCATCAAGTAAGAAATGCAGCACTTGCGTTAATGGCGGTGTTATATTTGAAAACATACATGTCATTTTTAGTGGAAGAAGAAAATATTCGCATAGGTTTAAGTGAAACGTATTGGATTGGTCGATTCGAAAGATTAAGACGTAATCCAGATGTGATTATAGATGGCGCACATAATCCAGAAGGCATAGCAAGCCTTGTTCAAACGGCAAAAGCGCATTACAGTGACAAGAATGTGAGTATTTTATTTACGGCTCTTGGTGATAAAGAACTAAGTCATATGGTAGGACAATTGGAAGCGGTAGCGGATGAAATGATTTTTACAACTTTTGATTTTAATCGTGCAATCTCTGCTCAAGAATTAGCAAATTATGCAACTAAGGAAACAAAAAAAGTAGTTGAGAATTGGAAAGAGGCAATTGATCAAAAGTTACTAGAGTTGCAAGAAAATGATGTGTTTATCATAACAGGTTCTCTTTATTTCATCTCAGAAGCTCGAAAATATATTGTTGAGAAAAACTAGGATAGCGATAGCTATCCTAGTTTTTTTTTGTGCTACAAATGAAGTCAAATACATATACATAAAGTAACTATATAGGGCAATTTGACGAATCTTTTTGACAAATATCTTGTTTATTTGTAAATGGAATATGATATGATGCGGACAATGATAAGAGGCGAGGTGTGATAGTATGGACAAGCAATCACGGAAAATCTCTATTAAAGTGAACGGAACAGAAGCAAAGTATGAAGAAAAGCAAAAGGGAGTGGATGAATTTGATTGGAAGGTAGTGGAAAGTCAAACGCCGCAAAATGTAGTCCCTTTTCAACAAGTAAAGTCTTCGAAGATCAAGACATTTCGGGAAAAATGGAGCAATGTTCTGGTCTTTACGATCGCGACTGCAATTATCATGGGGACAGCGCTAGGGATGGGAATGCTTCATTTATTAACGGGAAAAGGCGCAAGGGAAGAACACACTGCAATGACCTCACAACAATATACGGCGGAAACAAAGCCTAAAGAAACAAGTATGGAAGAACAGAAAGAAGGTGCTTCAAAAGTCGAGAATACAAATGCAGCATTAGCGCCAATTACATTGTTTTTTGTACAAGGGGGGCTATATTCGTCAGAAGAAAAAGGACAGGCTGCTGTGAAAGAGTGGAAAGAGAATGGTCGCATCGCTGCTCTTAAGCCAAATGGAGATAAATATGCACTCGTTGCAGGGATTATGAGTGATGAAAAAGCTGCAGGTAAGTTAATGGAACAATATAAGAATGACGGTATACCTGTTTTGAAAAAGAATTGGGAAATTACAGATAAGGCGTTGTTGAAAAATGATAAAGAGCTTGGTATTTTTCTTAGTAAGTTACAGTCCTTATATAGTCATTTTATAAAATATGTATCCAGTACCCAAATTGGGGAGAAAGGAAATCAAGCAGAAATCGCTGCCATCGAAAAAGAATGGAAAGGGCTTGAAAAGGAAGGGGCGGAAATAAAACGGAATGATGTAAAGAAATTATATACGTATACATCTGTAGCAGTGCAGACAATTAAGGAAGGAAAGCAAAATAAATCGACAGTAGCAAAACTGAATCAAGTTGTGATTGATGGTTTGCTTTCCTATGAAAAAATTGTTTCCCAAAAAGCGAAATAATTATGATAATAGAATGGAAGAAGTGCATATATGCTTCTTTCTTTTCTTTTTGGATGTCATAATAGGTAAAAGCGCTTTATTACTGCGGGGAACATAATAATTTAATTTAGTAGAAGTATGTATGTTTCAAAAAGAAAGTGTTTTTTTATAATTTGTGGGAATGATATTCATTTGATACGATTAATTTATCCCGCTATTTTAGGGCAGTAAGATTCCCACCTCAAGATTCAGAAAGAAGCAAGAATGATGGGTGGGAGTAGGGCTACCCATAACAGCCCGATTGGTGAGGGCTCATAATCAGTAGGGGATGAAGAAAATCCCCACTGATTAAAGTTTCACTTTATATGGTTCTGCTGTATGTAAGACAGAAAGGAGAAAATATGAAAAAATTTATTTTAGCTTCTGGATCACCTCGTCGAAAAGAACTGCTTGAACTTGCAAATGTTCCGTTTGAGGTTGTTGTGAACGAGGTGGAAGAAACAATAGGAGCATATTCATCACCAGCTGATATTGTAATGGCGCTAGCTTTACAAAAAGCATCTGCCGTAGCAGAAACACATGAAGAAAGTATTGTACTAGGTGCAGATACAATTGTTACATATGATTCGCGTATTCTTGGAAAGCCTAAGGATGCAGCAGAAGCAAAAGAGATGTTGCAACTTTTATCTGGGAAAACACATGAAGTATATACAGGTGTTGCCCTTATGTCGAAGGAGAAAACAGTTACTTTCTATGAGCGTACAGAAGTTACATTCTGGGAGTTAACAGAAGAAGAAATTGATGTGTACATTGCAACAAAAGAGCCGCTTGATAAGGCAGGAAGTTATGGTATTCAAGGGAAAGGCGCTATTTTTGTTCAGCATATTCAAGGGGACTACTACAGTGTAGTAGGTTTGCCGATTGCACGTCTCGTTCGCGAATTGAAACAGTTTGATAGCGGTGCATCCCATGCGTGAATTTGCATGGGGTTTTCTTTGCGGAAAAAATAAGAAGGAGTGACAAGATGAACGGCATTCGTGATGTTTTGAAGGAAGAACAACCACGTGAACGTTTAATTTCGGAAGGAGCAAGTAGCTTATCAAACCGGGAACTTCTGGCGATTTTACTAAGAACAGGATCAAAGGAGGAATCGGTATTAACATTGGCAGACAAAATTTTACGCCATTTTGATGGTTTGCGAATGTTAAGAGATGCTACGATGGAAGAAATAACAAGTATTCATGGTGTCGGAGTAGCCAAGGCCTCTCAACTCATCGCCGCCTTCGAACTCGGGAGAAGAATGGTGCGTTTAGAGTACCAGCATCGGTATAGCATTCGAAGTCCGGAAGATTGTGCAAGTTATATGATGGAAGAAATGCGTTTTTTACAGCAGGAGAATTTCGTTTGTGTAAACATAACATAAACACTAATAAAAATCTATATTTGTAATTACAGTATTTCCTTCATTTTTCGTAACGTTAATACCTTCTATAAAC